>CAMCUA010000094.1 GCA_945878455.1 Asaia bogorensis
CGCCGCCGATCCCTACACGGAACTTTAGGCCCTCACCACGCCGCCGGCTTGAAGTCGGCGGCCAGCCGCTTGCCCTCGGCCACGGCTTCGGGGTGCAGCCGGGCGATATCGTCGCGCAGCTTCTTGCCGCCCTCGTCGCCCGCCGTGGCGGCCAGCGCCGCCCATTTATAGGCCAGCGGCCAATCCAGCGGCACGCCCTTGCCGGCGGCATGCAGCACGGACAGCGCGCTCTGCGCCATCGGGCAGCCGTGGTCGGCGACACGCTGCAGGCGCGCGACAGCATCCTTTTGGTCGCCGCGCATGTGACCTTCCAGGATCAACCAGGCGAACCAAAAGGAAGAATGCGGCTCCTCGACCGTGCGCAACTGCTGCGCGGCATAGGACGCGTCGGCCCAATTGCGCATCCCCACCGCCGCCAACAGGTCGGTGGTGCTGTGTTTCTGCGCAGCGCTGAGCAGCTCGAACTTGGCGCAGGTCGGCAGCACCTGTCGCTCGGCGGCCATGCCGCTTCGGCCGGCCGGCAGCAGGGTCAGGACAATGAATGCCAGAGACAGGAATGTCGGTGGGAATGACAGCGGGCGGGGCATGGCTTCCTGGTTGCGGCGCGTGGCGCCTCGGTTGCATGGGATCGAAAATAGGGCGGCAATATGAGGTGGCACCATGGAGCCGAATCCGTTCGGCGGGACCGACAGGTTAGCCGGTCGGGAAGGCGGTGTCGCGCCCTGGCGATGGCGCTAATGGCGTTGGTGCCGCTTGATCGTCCGGCCGAATGAACCTTTAATCCGGGGCCGGCCTGTTCGCCTATCGGCAACCGGTGTTACATGCAGCCGTCGGCGGGATTGCCGGCCCGGCGCGCCCAACAGGGAGGTACGCAGACCATGGATATCGCCAAGCGTAAGGCCATGAGCGGCCGCTATCCGCTCGTCAGTTTCCGCATCCGTAATACGTTTCCGCGCCTGGCGCCGGCACTGGTGAAGCGGTTCGAGAAATATCCCCTGTGCGACATCAGCGACAAGGTCGGGCGCATGTACACCATGGACGACACGATCCGCCCATTCTACGAGCCGGCGCCCAAGCTGCTAGGCACCGCGCTGACGGTGAAATGCCCGCCGGGCGACAACATGGGCGTCAAAAAGGCTTTGCAGATGATCGAACCCGGCGACGTGCTGGTGGTCGACGCGTTGGGCTTCACCGAATGGTGTCTCGGCGGCTACGACATGCTGATCCTCGCCATTCAGGAACGCGGCATGAAAGGATTGATGGTCAACGGCGCCTATCGCGATGTCGCCTTGGCCAAGGCGGCGAACTTTCCGATCTATTGCAAGGGCGCGGCGCCTTACTCCGGGCACAAGCTGGGCCCCTTCGAAATCAACGTGCCAGTCTGCTGCGGCGGCGTCATCGTCCATCCCGGCGATCTGGTGACGGCGTCCGAGGGCGAAGGCGCCGTTGTGGTGCCACAGGGCTATGCCGCTCCCATCGCCGATACCATCGACGATTACAAGAAGACCGTCGTTGATCGTAGCTGGGCGGTAAAACGCGAAGCCGACCGTGACGAATATTTCGAAACCGTCTTCAAGGAACGCTCGGGCGTCTATCTGGATTGAGCGTGCGGCCCAGTGTCGCGGCGGGGGAGGTGGTAATGCGGATCGCCAAGCTGACCGAACATCTCGGTGCCGAGGTGACAGGGCTCGATCTTCGCCAGCCGCCCGATGCCGCGACGCGCCAGCAGCTCAACCGGGCCCTGGTCGACCACATCGTGTTGGTCATTCGCGATCAGGAGCTGACGCCCGAACGCTTCCTCGCCGCGGTCCGGCTGTTCGGCGCGGCGATGGAGCAGAACTACGCCGAACACCGCGTCCCCGGTGTACCTTTGGTCAGCTTCGTCTCCAACCAGTTCCGCGACCCGGCCGGCCAGCAGATCAAGTCGGCGGCCAAATGGCATACGGACAGTACGAATTTCGAATGCCCGCCGAAATATACGGCGCTGTTCGCGCTCGAACTTCCCGAAGCCGGCGGCGGCACGGCCTTTTGCAACATGCGCGCCGGCTATGCCGCCTTGCCCGACGACCTGCGTCGGCGCATCGACGCCATGACCACCGTTAACGTCCGCCTGGGCAGCGCCGTGAAGGACCGATACAACACGCTGGCCATCGCCGCCCAGCAGGAAGGCAACGTGCTGCCCGTGTTGCATCCGCTGGTGCGCACCAATCCCGACAGCGGCCGCAAGGCGCTCTATTTCAATCCGAACAAGACCGAAAACATCGTCGGCATGAGCCCGGAGGCATCGCAGGAGTTGCTCGATGACCTGCTGCAACGCGTCCTGCAGCCCGAATTCCTCTACACGCATCCGTGGCGCCGGGGCGACATGCTGATCTGGGACAACCGCTCCGCCGTGCACAAGGCCAACTACGACTACGACATGACCCAGCGCCGCCTGCTCTATCGCGTCATCGTCCAGGGCGAGCGCCCGGTTTGAACGGTTGACGCCGGTTAGTCGACGGGCGCCACGTCCAACCGGACCGCCTTGCCCTCCAGCCCGGGCACGGCGGGATAGCGGCGCATCACCAGCGGATCGTGGCCCGGCACGATGTGGGCTGCCGAATCCGCCAGTTCGCGCAGACGGTCATAGCCATCCAGCATGCGGCCGATATCGACCACGGTGGGAAATGGGTTGGGGCCTTCCATGTTGGCGTAATAATGGGCGGCGTCGGAGGCGACGACGACCCAGCCGCGCCGGGTCCAGATCCGCACCGACTGCAAGCCCAAGGTATGCCCGCCGATCAGATGTACCGACAGGCCCGGTGCCAGTTCGGCATCGCCGGCATGAAAGCGCACGCGCCCGTCATAAACTCGGCGCACCATGCCGGTGATCTCTTCGACCTCGAAGGACCGGTTGAACTGGCGATAGGCCATGTAGCGGCCGGTGGCATAGCTCATCTCCTGGTCCTGCAGGTGGAAGGCGGCCTTCGGGAACTGGTCGAAATTGCCGACATGGTCCCAATGCAGGTGTGTAATGATGACATTGTCAACACTATTGGCGTCGACACCCAGGGCGGCCAGTCCCGCAGCCGGCGTCTGGATGTAATCGCGGCCGCGCCGCTTCGCCGGTTCCGGGCCGAAGCCGGTGTCGATGACCCATGTCGTCTGCGGTCCCTTCGCCAGCCAGACGAAATAGTCCATGGACAGGGACATTTCGTGCGGGTCGCCGCCGATGAAGTTCAGATCGGCGGTGCGCTTTTCCATATGACCGTAGCGGATGGCGTAAACCTCGAAGCATTCGGGTTCGCTCACGATGGTCCTCCCCGTTGCAGCCACAGCCCAGACTCGACGGCGCCCGCGGCCAGGGGCAGGCGGCCGACGACCGTCGCCCCCAGCCGTTCGGCCAGGCGCGTCGCCACATAGTGGCTGGCAAACAGGATGTCCCAACCGCTGCCGGCCAGCAACGCGGCGATACCCTGTTGTTCGTTATAGCCGCGCCACTGCCATTCGGCGGGATAGTCGTCGGGCAGGAAGATATCGTGGATATGCAGCAGCACGCCGGCAGGCAGGCGCGGCAGCACGGTAGAAAGCAGCAAATCGACGTCGGTGCCCGGCATCAAGATGTGGCTCGAATCGATGCTGAGGATGTCGCCGGCTGCTAATCCGGCGAATATCGCCGGGTCGGCTTCTTGCACGGTGCTGCACACGATCTCGATACCGAGGCCGGCGATGTCGGCGCGCGGCGCCGGGTCGATGGCCGTGATACGGGTGGCGAGTTTGCCGTCGCGCACGGCGCGGGCCAGGAAGCGGGTGGAATGGCCCGAACCGATCTCGACGATCCGCGCCGGCTGGTGTCGGCGCACCATTGCATAGGCGACGGCGGCGTCCAGACGCGGAAACCAATCCTGCGCCCAACGCGGCTCGGGTGGTTTGCCCGGCCCGATGCGTTCCAGATCGGCGGCCAGCCCGTCGATATCGGCCAACATCCGTTCGAAGGCCGGCCGCACCGCTGCCATCGCCGCCACCATGGCCGGATAGGCATCGCGACCGGGGCGGGCAGGGATCCGGTCAGCATAACGATAAGGAATGAAATACCCCCGCCGCCGGATGCCCAACAGCGTCGCCAGCCCCATGCCCAGCCGGCGTAAGTGCCGGCTCATGACACCTTTGCCCTCTCCCCAATTGGGGAGAGGGAGGGGCCCGCGTCAGCGGGAGGGTGAGGGGGAACCGGTCTCTCCATCCTGCAATCCGAACCATCCCACAGTGGAATCATGGTTCCCAATGCGCTGGCCACCGGTTCCCCCTCACCCCAACCCTCTCCCCGCCGGGGAGAGGGAGCTTTGCTGCACCGTCGCTTCCCGCCGGAGTACCGAAGATATACCTCGTCGAATCGCCGGCACCTTACCACGGCTGGAGCGGTTGGACTCGCGGCATGGCTATTCTATGATCTTGCCGATGAGCCGCCTCGACAGCTTCCTGCGCCGCCTGACCGCCCAGCGCGACTGCCTCGACCGGGCGGCCGGGTTGGTGGCCGGCCTGCCCGGCCCGGTGCTGGAAGTGGGCCTCGGCAACGGCCGCACCTACGATCACCTGCGCGCCATCCTGCCGGGGCGCGAGATTTTCGTCTTCGACCGTCACGTCGATGCCCATCCCGATTGCATCCCGGATGCCGATCACCTGCTGCTCGGCGATTTTTTCAGCGTCCTGCCGCGCGCCGGCGCCCGCATCGGTGCCTTGGCGGCGCTGGCGCATTGCGATACCGGCAGCGGCGATTCGGAAGCCAGCCGTCAACAGGCCGCCCGCCTGGCGTCCTTGATCGACGCGCTGATGGCGCCGGGCGGCATCGTCGTTTCCGATCAGCCGATGGGCATGCCGCGCTGGCAATTGCTGCCACTGCCCGACGGCGTGGCACCCGGCCGCTATTACATGTGGCAGGTCGGCGTTTAAGCTCGCAACGGCCGGTCCGGCTTGCCGGCATCGGTCTAGGGGGAGTAAACCGCGTCATGATGCGCAAACTCGTATGCCTGATGACGGTGCTGTTCGCCACCGTCTGCGGCCTCGCCGTCTCGCCGGCGCAGGCTCAGGATGCGCGTGCCTGTGCGCTCGGCATGGTCGAACGTGCGCCGCTATTTGTTCCGGCGTCGTTCCGGCCGGCTGGTGTATCGGCGGGGCAGGTCGGCATCGCCTATCTCGGCCATTCGTCCTTCCTGATCGAAACGCCGGGCGGCGTCACCGCGGTCACCGACTTCAATGGCCTGCACGCGCCGGGTTTCGCGCCCGATATCGTCACCATGAACAATTCCCATTCGAGCCACTACACGCCCTTGCCCGACGGGCGCATCCGCCATGTGCTGCGCGGCTGGGATCCGGCCGGCGGCATCGCTGATCACGACCTGCGCTTCAAGGACATGCATGTCTTCAACATCGCCACCAACATCGCCGAGCGGGGCGGCGGGCGGCAGGTCAACGGCAATTCGATCTTCGTCTTCGAATCGGGCGGCGTCTGTCTGGTTCACCTCGGCCACCTGCATCACTTTCTCAACGATCGGCAGCAGATGCAGTTGCATGGCGCCGACGTGCTGTTCGTGCCGATCGACGGCACCTCGACCATGAGCCACCAGGAAGCCTTCCATGTGATCGAACAGATCAAGCTGCGCGTCGTCGTGCCGATGCACTATCAGTTTGGCCAGGCCGCCGCGATCTTCACCGCCGCCTCGCCCTATCCGGTCCGCCGGCTGGGGGTGTCCATGCTGACGCTCGGCAAACGCGACCTGCCGAAGGATTTGGAAGTCTGGTTCTTCGACTCCCGCCTCCCCGGCGATTTTTGAGCGGGGCGTGGGGGTATGACGGTTGCGACGTCGGCTCAACCTGAGCGCTCAGCCACAGCCCCCTCTCCCTGTCCCTCCCCCTGGTCGGCTCCGCCGGCAAATATCCCATGGCGGCGAAGCCGCTGGGGGGGAGGGAACCCTGCGGCGCCACCGCGACTCTTCGGCGTAGCTCTTGGTGGCCTTGCAACATCGTCCCCTCCCCCCGCGAGGGGGAGGGACAGGGAGAGGGGGGCCACAACATGGTCTTCGTCCAATCTAAGGCAATATAGGCTCATACCGATCCGCTGTTCCTTTCGTTCCGCGCCTTGGCGCCTCCCCTAACCCGACTCACCTCGAAAGGGCACCATGCCCGCAGCGTCCCGCATCATTCTCCTGGTTCTGATCGTCGGCATGGCGGCCATGGGGCCGCTCGGCATGCATATCATTCTGCCGTCTATGCCCGGATTGCAGGCGGTTTTCGCCACCGACTACGCCACCGTGCAGCTGACGCTGACCTTCTATTTCGTGGCCTTCGCCGTGGCCCAGCTGGTCTATGGTCCGCTGTCCGATCGCTTCGGCCGGCGGCCGGTGATCCTGACCGGCCTCAGCCTGTTTCTCGCCGGCAACCTGGCCTGCATGCTGGCCCAAAGCATCGAGGCCCTGATCGCCGGGCGCGTGCTGCAGGCCATCGGTGCCTGCGCCGGCATGTCGCTTGGCCGCGCCATCATCCGCGATGTCTACAGCCGCGAACGGGCGGCCAGCGTGATGGCCTATGTCACCACCGCCATCGTCGTCGCGCCGATGATCGGGCCGACCCTGGGCGGCATCATCGACGTGACGTTGGGCTGGCGCTATGTCTTCGGCTTCGTCCTGCTGCTGGGCACGGCGATCTTCCTAGCCTCGGTCTTCGCGCTGGAGGAGACTCATACGCAGCGCGGCGTCGTCACCAGCGTGCGCGCCATGCTGGGCAGCTACGGCGTGCTGCTGGCGCACCGGGAATTCGTCGGCTACGCCCTGCCGACCGCCTGCATCGTTGCGGCCTTTTTCGGCTTCATCGGCTCGGCGCCCTATGTGGTGGTCACCCTGATGGGCCGTCCGCCCCATGAATACGGCTTCTATTTTATTTTCATCGCCGGCGCCTTCATGCTTGGCAACCTGATTGCCGGGCGCATCACGCCCAGGGTCGGCGGCGACCGCATGATCCTCATCGGCTGCATGCTTACCATTACCGGCGCCACCATCCAGGCGGTCATCGTCTTTGCCGGCTGGCTGACGCCGATCAGCTTCTTCGCGCCGATGGTGCTGATCAACTTCGGCAATGGCTTTGCCATGCCGAACGGCAACATCGGCGCCGTCAGCGTCGATCCGGCGCGTGCCGGTGCCGCTGCCGGTCTCACCGGCTTCCTGCAGATGGGGCTCGGCGCCGTGGTGTCGCATTCGGTCGGATTGGCGATGTCCGACAGCGCTGTGCCGGTGGTGATCGCCTATTTGATATTGTCGGCAGGCGCTCTGCTGGTGCATGTCTGGGGCACCCGCCCCGTTAGGTAAAAAAATCCACTTGAGGTTTTTATGTCGCCTTCCCTGCTGCTCGCCATCGACCAGGGAACCACCAGCACTCGGGCCATCCTGTTCGACCGCGACGGCACGCCGCTCGGCGTCGGTCAGCAGGAATTCGCCCAGCACTATCCAAAGCCCGGCTGGGTCGAACACGATCCGGAAGAGATCTGGTCGGCGACCCTCGATGTGTGCCGTCAGGCGCTCGCCCGTGCGAGTGTCGGGGCCGCCCAAGTGGCGGGGCTCGGCATTGCCAATCAGCGCGAGACGACGCTGCTCTGGGAGCGCGATAGTGGCCGGCCCCTGCACCGCGCCATCGTCTGGCAGGACCGGCGCACGGCGGACCCGTGCGCCCGGCTGATCGCCGACGGTCATGGCGAGGCGGTGCGCCAGCGTACCGGCCTCGTCATCGATCCCTACTTCTCGGCGACCAAGATCGCCTGGCTGCTCGACAACATCCCCGGCGCCCGGGCTCGCGCCGAACGGGGCGAGCTGGCCTTCGGCACCATCGACAGCTTCCTTCTGTGGCGGCTGACCGGCGGGCGGCTGCATGCCACCGACGCCACCAACGCCTCGCGCACCCTGCTGTTCGACATTCACCGCCAGGATTGGGACGACGATCTCCTGGCCCTGTTCGGCGTGCCCCGCGCCCTATTGCCCGAGGTCCGCGACTCGAGCGCCGATTACGGCCAAGTCGATGCCGCCCTGTTCGGCGCCGCCATCCCCATCGGCGGCATGGCCGGCGATCAGCACGCCGCCACCGTCGGGCAGGCCTGCTTCACGCCGGGCATGGTCAAATGCACCTATGGCACCGGCGCCTTCGCCGTGCTCAATACCGGCGCCGTGCCCGTGGCCTCGCGCAACCGGCTGCTGACCGCCCTGGCCTACCGGCTCGACGGTAAGCCGACCTATGCGCTGGAAGGCAGCATCTTCGTTGCCGGGGCCGCGGTGAAGTGGCTGCGCGACCGGCTCGGCATCATCGCCCGCGCCGACGAGACGGAGGCACATGCCCGCGCCGTCGCCTCCACCGGCGGCGCCTATCTGGTGCCGGCCTTCGCCGGTTTGGGAGCGCCCTATTGGGACCCCAACGCGCGCGGTGCCCTCGTCGGCCTGACCTTGGATTCCGGCGTCGCCGAAATCGCCCGCTCCGCCCTCGAATCGGTCGCCTACCAAAGCCGCGATCTGCTCTGCGCCATGGATGACGACTTGGCCGCCGCCGGCCGCGGCCCGGTCGGCAACCTGCGCGTCGATGGCGGCATGGTGGCCAACGACTGGCTGATGGGCTTTCTTGCCGACATGCTGGGCATTCCGGTCGAACGGCCGCGCATCGCGGAAACCACCGCGCTCGGCGCCGCCTTTTTGGCCGGGCTGGCGGTCGGCGTCTATACCTCGACGGCGGAGATCGCCGGCCTGTGGGCCAGCGACCGCCGCTTCACCCCCACCATGCCCCCAGCCGACCGCGACCGCCTCTACACCGGCTGGCAAGCCGCCGTGGCCCGGGTACGGTCGTAGATCAGGGACCGTCTGGCGCGGCGCCGACGGGGTCGCTATGGTGCCAGCCAACCCAACCAACCAACCCACCAAGACAGGGAGACGTCCATGCCCAGTAACGTCGATACAGCCGTCGCCGCCTTGCTCGATGTGCGCAAAGGCAAGCCGCGCCTGAGCGTCGATTTCTGCAGAGCCCATCCGCTGACCTTCGCCGAATCGCTGCAGGTGCAGGAAAAGGTGACCGCCGCCTTGGGCACCGTCGGCGGTTGGAAGGTCGCGCCCGGTTCGACCAAGGAAAATCCCTCCTTTGCCCCGGTGCTGGCCAAGGATGTGTTGGGCGCCACTGAATCGTTTGCCAAGGGCCGCTTCCAGGTCATCGGCGTCGAATGCGAAATTGCCTTCCGCATGGGCAAGGACCTGGGCGGCGGCAGCTATACCCGCGAGCAGGTGGCCGATGCCATCGAGGCCTTGGTGCCGCTCATCGAGATCTGCGAAACCCGTCTGGCCGATGCCAAGGCCGGCCCGCCCGAATGGCGCATGGCCGACAGCATCTCCCAGGGCGCCATCATGATCGGCAAGCCGATTACCGATTGGCGCTCCGTCAATGTCACCGACCAACCGCTGACCCTGACCTTCAACGGCGAAAAGGTCGCCGACGTGCCCGGCAGTAAGCAGGCCGACCTGGTCGCCGTTGTCACCCTGCTGGCCAATCAGATCGGCAAGCACTGCGGCGGCATCAAGAAGGGCCAGATCGTCACCACCGGCTCGATGAGCGGCAACATCCCCGCCAAACCGGGAACCGAAGCGGTCGCCACCTATAAGAACCTGGGCGTGCTCAAAGCCAAGTTCGCCTGAGGCCGCTCCCTCTTCCTGCTCCCTCTCCCCTGGTGGGGAGAGGGAGCAGTTTATTACCCTCTCCGCCCGCTTGCGGGGGGAGAGGGTGGGAGCGTAGCGAGCGGGTGAGGTGGGTCTCGCCGCCGACGGCTGCCCGCCAATACTTCGCATCGGCCACCACCAGCCGAAAACCCCCTTAAGAGAGATCCCATGACTCCCAGAATCGTCTTCGTCACCGATTTCCCCGATGCCGTCGCCGTCGCGCGCGAAATGGCGCCATCCGGCTTCGAAATGGTCATCGCCGTCGGGCGCAGCGCCGAATACAAGGAAGCCATGCGCGATGCCGAATATCTGGTCGGCTTCGTCGATGGTCTGGTCGATAAGGAACTGTTCAAGATCGCGCCGAAGTTGAAGCTGATCCAGCTGTTGAGCGCCGGCTACGACAAGGCCGACATCGCCGCCGCCAAGGCCGCGGGCGTGCCGATTTCCAACAACGGTGGCGCCAATTCCGTCGCCGTGTCGGAACACGCGCTGCTGCTCATGCTGGCCGTATCGCGCCAGCTTGTGCGCCAGCACAGCAGCGTCGCCGCCGGCCGCTGGCGCGGCAACAGCACGCCGCGCGTCCACGAAGTGCGCGGCAAGACCTTGGGCATCGTCGGCCTGGGCACCATCGGCAAGAAAACGGCGCGCCTCGCCAACGCCTTCGGCATGAATGTCGTCTATTACGACATCGCCCGCCTCACCGAGGATCAGGAAGACGCGTTGGGCGTGCGCTTCCGCCTGCTGCGCGAGCTGCTGCGGACCTCCGACATCGTCTCGCCGCACACGCCGCTCAACGATTCGACGCACCACCTGATCGGTGCCGACGAATTGGCGCTGATGAAGCCCTCGGCCATCCTGGTCAATACCTCGCGCGGCCCGGTGGTCGACGAAGTGGCGCTGCACAATGCCCTGTCGAAGGGACAGATCGCCGGCGCCGGCCTCGACGTCTTCGAAAAAGAACCGCCGCTTCCCGACAATCCCCTGTTCAAGCTCGACAACGTCATCCTCACGGCGCATCTCGCCGGGCCGACCTTCGAAAGCAACACCAACCGGGTACGCAATGGCTTCGACAACGTCCAACGCGTCGCCCGCGGCGATGCGCCGCTGTGGGTGGTGCCGGAACTGGAAGACTGAAGGACAGCGATCTCCCCACCTCACCTCAACCCTCTCCGCCCGCCAGCGGCTTTGCCGCTATTAAATCAATGCCGGCAAAGCCGGCCGGGGGGAGAGGGAGGGGCCCGCGTAGCGGGAGGGTGAGGTGGGTCGGGCGGCCGACGGCTTATAGGCCAGGGACCCTACCTTGCCGCATCCCCCCGCCGGTATTCCACCGTCAGCTCGTCGAGCTTTGCCTTCAGCGCCGGGTCCAGCTTGTAGTCCGCCGCGGCGAACGACAGGTCGAGCTGATCGGGCCGGCTGGCGCCGACGATGGGTGCGGTGATGGCCGGGTTGGCCAGCACCCAAGCGACCGATAGCGTCACCGGTGAAACGCCGGCCTCGGCGGCCAGGCGGACGAAGGAGTCGACAGTGTCCAGCTCGCGGTCTTTCCAATAGCGCTCGCGATACTGCGGACCGGCGTCCGAGTTCAGCGCATAGCGCGAACCCTCGGCCGGCCCCGTGTCGCGCTTGTGCTTGCCGGTCAGCAGGCCGCCGGCCAGGGGGTTGTAGGGGATGACGCCGATCCCTTCCTCAAGGCAGCACGGCAGCAGCTCGCGCTCGATC
>CAMCUA010000095.1 GCA_945878455.1 Asaia bogorensis
AAGCGGCGGCGCAGGCTGCGCTCGATGGCCGCCTCGCGTCCGCGCGACCGATTGCGGGCGTCGAAGAACAAGACATCGATATCGGGCAGCGGCGTCGGCGTCGCGTATCCGTGGGCGGCGTCCCAAACGGACGACCGGATGAAGCCGGCGCCGACGGCGGCGTCGGGCAGGCTGAGTGCCTGCAGGGCGCGCAGCACGGCCAGGTGACGGCGGTCTGCCCGCAGCAGTGCCACCAACCGTCTGGCCATCGACGGCGACGGGCTGACAGGACGGCTGCGCATCATCATGATGGCGGGCGCCGCGCCGTTACCGTTGCCTGCCGCCGCAAGGGAGTGCCCGTCATGACCAATCCGTTCGTTCTCGCCATCCGTCGCGATCCGGCGGCCTTCCTGGGCGGCCTGGAGGTGGCCGAACTGCGGGCCATCGCGGAGGGCTGTGTCGCCGCGCTGGCAACACGGGCCAAGGCGGGCGAAGCCACGGCGCCGGCCGCCTTGCAGGCGATCTACCGCAAGCTGGGCGACGTCGCAGTCTGATGCATCGGAATCAGGCGCGCAGTGCCGGCAGATCGCGGAACAGTTCGAGCGCTTCCGGGTTGGCCAAGGCTTCCTTGTTCTTCACCGCCTTGCCATGGACCGTGTCGCGCACGGCGAGTTCGGTGATCTTGCCGCTCTTGGTACGCGGAATGTCGGTGACCTGAACGATGCGCGCCGGCACGTGACGCGGCGTGCAATTGATGCGGATGCGCGACTTGATGCGGCCGATTAGGTCGTCGTCCAGTACCGTTCCCTTGCGCAGGATGACGAACAGGACGACGCGCACGTCGTTGTCCCACTCCTGGCCGATGACGATGCTTTCCACCACCTCGTCGAAGACTTCGACCTGACGATAGATCTCGGCGGTGCCGATGCGCACGCCACCCGGGTTGAGTGTCGAGTCGGATCGACCGTAGATGACGACGCCGCCGTGTTCCGTGATGGCGACGTAATCGCCATGGTGCCAGATGTTGGGGTAGCGCTCGAAATAAGCGGCATGATAGCGCGATCCATCGGGATCGTTGCCGAAGCCGACCGGCATCGAGGGGAAGGGCTTGGTGCAGACCAGCTCGCCTTTTTCGCCTTGCAACGGGTTGCCGTTGTCGTCGAAGACATCGACGGCAAGGCCGAGGCCACGAGCCTGAATCTCGCCGCGCCAGACCGCGCCGGTCGGATCGCCGAGCATGAAGCAGCCAACGATGTCGGTGCCGCCGGCGATGGAGGCCAGATGAACATCGCGCTTGATCTCGCGATAGACGAAATCGAAGCTTTCCGGGGCGAGCGGCGAACCGGTCGAGGCGATGGCGCGGACCGTATCCAGCTTATGCGTCTCGCGCGGCTTCAGGCCGGCCTTATGGACCGCGTCGATGTATTTGGCCGAGGTGCCGAATAGGGTCATCGCCTCGGCATCGGCGTAATCGAACAGCGCGTTGCCATCCGGGTGGAAGGGCGAGCCGTCGTACAGCAACAACGTGGCGCCGAAGGCCAATCCCGAGACCAGCCAGTTCCACATCATCCAGCCGCAGGTGGTGAAATAGAACAGCCGGTCGTCGGGCTTCACGTCGCTGTGCAGGATGTGTTCCGAGGCGTGCTTCAGCAGTGTGCCACCGGCACCGTGGACGATGCACTTGGGCACGCCTGTGGTGCCGGACGAATACAGGATATAGAGGGGATGGTTGAAGGGCAGTTGAGCGAATTCGATATCGCCTGCTGCATGCGGCGCGATGAAATCGTCCCACATCACGGCGCCCTTCAAACGGGCGATATCGGGCTTCTTTCGGCTGTAAGGCACGACGACGACGCGCTTGAGCGAGGCAATGCCGTCAACCACGGCCACCAGCTTTTCCAGACAGTCGTGGGCCTTGCCGCCGTAGTAGTAGCCTTCGACGGCGAACAGTACTTTCGGCTCAATCTGGCCGAAGCGATCGAGCACCCCTTGGGCGCCGAAGTCGGGCGAACAGGACGACCAGACGGCGCCGATGCTATGCGCCGCCAGCGCCGCGGCGATCGCTTCGGGCATGTTGGCCACAAAGCCGGCTACCCGGTCTCCCGACTTTACCCCCACAGCCTTCAGCGCCTGCGCCAGGCGCGAGACCATGTCATAGAGTTCACTTGTGGTCAGGCGTTGGCGCACTTGGTCTTCGCCGCGAAAGACGATGGCCTCGGAGCGGTCGCGCCGGGACAACAGGTTCTCGGCGAAGTTAAGGCGGGCATCGGGGAAGAACTGGGCGCCGGGCATGCGGTCGGCGTCGATCAGCACGCGCTCACCCCATGTGCTGGCCTTGAGGCCGGCGAAATCCTTCATCTTGACCCAGAAGTGTTCCGGATGGTCGACGGAATAGCGGTACAAGGCAGCAAAGTCGGGAAGGGCGGCGCCTGATTCCGCCGCCAGTTCCTGACGGAATCGGGTGACGTTGGCCTCGGCGATCTGTTCCGCGCTGGGCTGCCATAAGGGTTTGGGCAAGTCGATTTCCTCCCTGCTTGCCGAAATATTAAACCGCTTGGCGAAAGGGCTGTACCTGAATATCCACCCAGACGCCGCCTGTCACATAGGGATCAGACGCCAGCCAGGCATCCAGCTCGGCGCGAGAGGGATATTCGACGATGGCTGCCGAACCGATCATCTCGCCGTTGTCGTTCAGGATGGCACCGCCGGCTACCGTACGGCCTTGTGCCTTGCGCTGCCGTGCTCCGGCCAAATGCGCCTCGCGTGCCGCCAGGCGCCGAGCGGGCGCTGCTGCATCGCTGCCGTCGTAGGCGATGACCAGAAATTGCATGACGTCATGGTTCCCTGCCGGGTGTAATGGCCAACGCCACCCGGTCGTTGATTTTAGCCAAGTATGCGGCGGCCAGGAGTGGCGCGCAACTAACCTAGGCATATAGGCTGCGCGGCGAGCGGAAATACCGTTCGCAAGACAGTGCGTTTTCAGCCCACCGGTGGCTTGTTGCCCAGTTGCTGACGGGCGGCGGCGCGGTGTTCGTCGGTGATGTGCGGCGCTAGGGCACGTACGGCGGTCAGCAGCACGGCCATGTCGTCAGTGAAGCCGAGGCCGACGATGAAATCGGGAATGAGGTCGGCGGGCAGCACGAAATAGGCCAAGGCAGCGAGCAAGACGGCCTTGGCCGCAGCCGGTGTCCGCCGGTCGAGGGCGGCGTGATGGGCGGCCAGTGCCGTTTCGACGAACGGCAGACGGGCCAAGGTGCGGCGTACCTTGTCGCGAAACCGGCCTTCGTCGAAGTCTTCGGCGCCGATGCCGCGCCAGCGCAATGCCGGGTGACGGGCGGCGGCGATGGCTTCGGGCTCGTCGTCTTTTTTGTCCGGATCAGTCATGGCCGGGCGGCGGGCCGATCCGGTCAATGAAACGGGCCAGCGCCACATCGCGCTGGCTGAGCCCGCCGGCGTCGTGGGTGGTGAGCACGATGTCCACCCGGTTATAGACGTTGAACCATTCCGGATGATGGTCCATGCGCTCGGCCAGCAGGGCGATGCGGGTCATGAAAGCGAAGGCCTCGTTAAAATCGGCAAAACGGAAGGATTTGCGGATGGCGTCGTGGCCCTCGACTTCGGCCCATCCCGTCAGTTCGCGCAACGCGGCCTTGCGTTCGGCGTCGCTCAAGCGTTCCACCATGATGTTTCTCCCCAAGGGCGCAGGCCCTGTCGTCCTGCCATTAGGATGGGACGCCTTGGCGAGGCGTTCAAGCCGCGCTAACGTCCTGCCATGTCATCGTCCGATCCAGCTACCGTCGGTGAGTGGAGCCCGCCCAGCCTGGCCGATATCGAGGATCTGGCGCGGACTGCGCTGGCCACGATCCCACAGCGCCTGGCGCGACATGTGGAGGGCGTCATTATCCGCGTCGAGGACTTTCCCGACGAGGAAACCGAGCGCGAAATGGAATTGGAAAGCCCGTTCGAACTGCTCGGACTTTATCGCGGCGTCGCGCTGGGGCTGAAAAGCATCGATCACACGCCCGATGATATCGACATGATCTTTCTCTACCGCCGGCCGATCCTCGATTACTGGTGCGAGACGGGGGAAGATCTGATTCACGTGGTGCGCCATGTTCTGATCCATGAGATCGGCCACCATTTCGGCCTGAGCGACGACGACATGCAGCGTATCGAGGACGAGGCGGATGGCGCATGAGTGAAGCTCCCACGCCGCCGGAGGCGGCATGAGTAAAGCTCCCTTGGCGCCCGAAGCGCTGTACACCGCCTGCGATCTCAGCCGGCTGCCTTTTGCCACGACCGCCGAGCTGGTGCCCGTCGATTATGTCGTCGGTCAGGATCGGGCGGTGGCCGCCATCCGCTTCGCCATCGGCATGCGCCACGAGGGCTACAACCTGTTTGCCCTCGGCCCGGAAGGCTCCGGCAAGTACACAGTGGTCCGCCGCTTCCTCGACAAAGCGGCTGCCGCCGAATCGGTGCCCAGCGATTGGTGCTACGTCAACAACTTTGCCGAGCCGCACCGGCCGCTCGCCATCAGCCTGCCGCCCGGTCAGGCCTGCACCTTGCGCTCCGACATGGAACGGCTGGTCGAGGATTTGCGCGCCGCCATCCCCGCCGCCTTCGAGGGCGAGGAATATCGCAACCGCAAAAGCGTCATCGAAGAAAGCTTCAAGGAGCGCAACGAACAGTCCTTCGGCGCGCTGCAGAAGCAAGCCCATGAACAGAACATCGCCCTGATCCAATCGCCGATGGGCTTGGCGCTGGCTCCCATCCGCGACGGCCAGGTGATGAAGCCGCAGGACTTCCAGGCCCTGCCCGAGGACGAACGCAAAGTCTTCGAGACCAACCTCGAAGTCCTTCAGGAGAAACTGGCCGAATCCCTGGCGCAGGTTCCCGGTTGGGAAAAGGAGATGCGCGAAAAGCTGCGCGGGCTGGATCGCGAGGTCACGCTGCACGCTGTCGGCTTCCTGATCGACGAGATGAAGCGCAAATGGGGGCATCATGCCGCGGTTGCCGCCTATCTCGAGGCGGTGCGCACCGACGTCGTCGATAACGCCGAGGAATTCCTGCCACAAGAACAGCAGGTGCCGCCGGCGATGGCGGCTGAATTGACGGCGGCCGCCCGCCGCGGCCGGCGCGCGCCGTCGTACTTTCGCCGCTATCAGATCAATGTCGTGGTCGACAATACCCGGCTGCCGGCGGGTACCGAGGAAAGCGAGCAGATCTGCGGTCTGACGGCGCTGTCCGGCGCGCCGGTGGTCTACGAGGATCATCCGACCCTGCCCAACCTGATCGGCCGGGTCGAACACCTGGCGCAGTTCGGCTCGCTGGTCACTGACTTCAACCTGATCAAGGCTGGCGCCTTGCACCGGGCCAACGGCGGCTATCTGATCCTCGATGCTCGCCGTGTACTGATGCAGCCGATGATATGGGAGGGCCTAAAGCGCACACTGAGAGCCAGGCGCATCCGCATCGAGTCGGCCGGCGAGGAAATGGGCTTTGCGCCGACCGTCAGCGTGCAGCCGGAGCCGATACCGCTCAGTGTCAAGGTGGTGATGCTGGGCGATGCCGAAATCTATTATCTGCTGTCGCGGATGGATCCGGATTTCCATGAGCTGTTCAAGGTTGCCGCCGATTTCGACGACCGTATGGACCGGGTCGAAGATAACATCCTGCACTACGCCCGCCTGCTGGCCACCATCGCCGTCAATGAAAACCTGTTGCCGCTCGACCGCACCGCCGTCGCCCGCATGGAGGAGCGCGCGGCGCGCATGGTCGAGGATTCCCTGAAGCTGTCGACCCATATCGGCGACGTCCAGGATCTGCTGCGCGAGGCCGACTATTGGGCCCGGCAGGAAGGCGTGCCGACCATCGCTGCCTCGCATGTCAAGAAGGCAATCGATTCCCGGGACCATCGCTCCGACCGCGTCCGCGAACGTATCCAGGAGCAGATCGCCCGCGATATCGTCCACATCCACACGTCGGGCGCCGTGACAGGTCAGATCAACGGGCTGGCCGTGCTGCAACTCGATTCCTTTGCCTTCGGCCGGCCGTCGCGCATCACCTGCCGGGCGCGCATCGGCAAGGGCGAGGTGGTCGATATCGAGCGCATGGTGGAATTGGGCGGGCCGCTGCATGCCAAGGGCGTGCTGATCCTGTCGTCCTACCTGTCCAGCCAGTTTGCTCACGATGCGCCGCTATCGCTGTCGGCCAGCCTGGTGTTCGAGCAGTCCTACGGCGGCATCGATGGCGACAGCGCGTCGTCGACCGAACTCTACGTTCTGCTGTCGGCGCTTTCTGGCATTCCAATCCGCCAGTCGTTTGCGGTCACCGGCTCGGTCGACCAGTTCGGTCGAGTGCAGGCCATCGGTGGGGTCAACGAAAAGATAGAAGGTTTCTTCGATGTCTGCCGTGGGCGCGGCTTGACCGGCGAGCAGGGCGTGTTAATCCCGGCTTCCAACGTCAAGCACCTGATGCTGCGCGCCGATGTCGTCGCAGCCGCCCATGAAGGGTGGTTCCATATCTATCCCGTCGCCACCATCGAGGAAGGCATCGAGTTGCTGACCGGCATCCCGGCCGGGGAGCGCGCCGCCGATGGCAATTATCCCATCGGCAGCGTCTTTCGCGCTGTTGCCACACAGCTCGCCAATTTCGCGCGCAAGGCCCGCCAGTTGGACCTTCCCTACGGCGAACAGCGACGCCGCCGGCCCAAGCGTGGCGAGGCCGAAACATGAGCGCAGCACGGCGCACGGGCGAGACATCGACGCCAAAGGACGGCGCTCCGCGACGCTTTCGCCGCATCCTGCTGGCGCTTGACGCCGCTGCCGACGATCCGGCCGGGCTCGATGCGCTGGCCGGCCTTGCCGCCCGCCTGCAGGCGGAGGTTCACGGCCTGACGGTGGAAGACACGGCAGAACTCGACTTGGCTGATCATCCGGGCGTGCGCTTCGTCAGCCGGGTTTCCACCACTCTGGTCCGTATGGAGCGCGGCGTCGTCGAACGCAGCCAGCGCCATCGTGCCGAGACCGGCCGGCGCACGCTGGCTGGCGTCATGGCGGCGCATCGGGTGAAGGCGTCTTTCGAGGTCCGGCATGGACCGGTCGCTGACGAGGTCATCGCCCAGGCCGAGGCCGCGGACCTGATCGTGTTGGGTTGGGGTAGCGGCGGATTTGCGGTGCGGGCGCCCGGCCGTCCCGGCCACATCGCCTGCGCGGTGGCTGAACGGTCGCAACGGCCGGTGCTGCTGTTGCGTCCCGGCAGTCCGGCTGGCGGGTCGATGCTGGTCGCCTACGATGGCACGCCGGCGGGCGAGAAGGCGCTGGAGGCCGCCGTCGAAATCGCCCGTCCGCGCGATGGCCATGCCGGCAGCCCGGTTACCGTCGCCTTGCTCACCGCCCGGCTGAGCGATGCCGATGCCTGGCGCACGGACGTTGCGGCGCGGCTGTCGGCGCACGCCATCACCTCTCGCTTTATGCACTTTCCAAGTGCGACCGCCGCCGACCTGATCGCCGCCGCCCGGCAATCCGGCGCGGCCCTGATGGTGCTCGGTGTCGAAGGACCGAGCTGCTGCGGCGGCGAGGTTCGTACGGTCCTCGACCGCGCCGGCTGTTCGGTGCTGCTGGTGCGTTAAGAGATCAGCGGCGCGGTCCGGCCGAATTCGTCGGCGAAGACCATGCTGGAAAGCGGCTTGCGCTGGCGGGGCGCCAGTTCCTGCTTTTGCCGGTCTTCGGGCAAGGTTGCGGGGTCGGCCTGATAGCCGATGGCGATGCCAGTGACCGGGTCGTAGCCTTCGGGCACCTTGTAGACGGCGCGGATCTTGTCGCCGTCGATGCCGGCCATCTGGTGGACCATCAGGCCGCTGGCCATGGCCTGAAAGGTGATCTGGGCCGAAGCCAGTCCCATATCGTGCAGGGCGTGGCGATAGGGTTCGCCGTTGCCGCGCGTCAGACGGGCCACGGTAAAGACCAACAGTCCAGCGTTCTTCGCCCAGCCCTGATTGCCGGCGGCCAGGCAACCCACGGCACGCTCGAAGGCCGCCGCGTCCTCGCGCGGCGCGACGATATAGTGCCAGGGCTGTTCGTTGCTGGCCGATGCCGCCCAGCGCGCCGCCTCGAAGATCGCCATCACTGCCGTTTTCGGTATCGGCGTTGGCGCGAAGGCCCGCGGGCTCCAGCGCTCGCGGATCAATTCATGGACGGGCACGGTGGTCTCGGCGGGCTTACGGTGTGTCATGTCAGGACCTCGATACGGCGTTTGCGGGATGGTCCACGGCTTCACGATTGCGCCCGAAAGCGGTCGGTGGCCGATACCAGTTCATGGACGATGCCGGGTTCGCTTTGTGCATGGCCGGCATCGGGGACCAAACGGAGATCGGCTTCCGGCCAGGCCCGGTGCAGGTCCCACGCCGACATGGCCGGGGTGACCACGTCGTAGCGGCCTTGCACGATGACGCCGGGAATGTGGCGAATGCGCCCGACATCGCGCAGCAACTGGTCGTCGGATTCGAAAAAACCGCCGTGCATGAAATAGTGGCATTCGATACGGGCGAAGGCGATGGCGTAATCGTCGCCGCCCATTTCCTCGACCCGCCCGGCGTCGGGCAACAGCGACAGGGTGGCCGCTTCGTAAGTGCTCCAGGCCTTGGCCGCGGCCAGGCGTGTTGCCTTGTCCGACCCGGTCAGGCGCTGGTGATAGGCGGCGATCATGTCGCCGCGTTCGGCGACAGGGATCGGGGCGACGAACTTCTCCCATAGATCGGGATAGAGGGCACCGGTGCCCTGCGAGCCGTCGGCCTTCGGGCCGCCCTGGTAGAACCACTCCAACTCCTTGCGCCGCAGCATGAAGATGCCGCGCAGGACGATCTCGGTGCAACGCTCGGGATGGCTTTCGGCATAGGCCAAGGCCAAGGTCGATCCCCAGGAGCCGCCCAAGACCAGCCAGCGCTCGATGCCAAGGTGTTGGCGGATGGCCTCCATGTCGGCGACCAAATGCCAGGTGGTGTTGTCGATCAGCGAGGCGTGCGGCGTGCTTTTGCCGCAGCCGCGCTGATCGAACAGCACGATGCGATAGGCCTTCGGATCGAACAGGCGGCGCATGTCCGGCTTGGTGCCGCCACCTGGCCCGCCATGTAGGAAGACGGCCGGCTTGCCGTTGGGATTGCCGGACTCCTCGAAATAGATGTCGTGCAGGTCGGAGACCTTCAGCCGGCCCTCGTTATAAGTGGCGACGGGTGGGTAGAGGGTGCGGCGGGAGATGTCAGGCATGGCGGGGATTGCTTCGGCCGGAGGAAACCGATCCGATGATAGGGAGGCCGGAGCCGCCCGGAAAGGGGCACCTATTGTCATAACCCCCGCCAGCGAAGCTGACGGCGCCCCTTCTTTTCGCTAAGATGGCCGCGAAGGGTCGCCGCTCCGGCCCCCGTTTGGGAGAATACGACATGGTCGCCAGAATGTACGAGTTACCTGCCCGGTCGATGCGCGAACGGGTCAGCCCGGAAGAGTGGGAAGCCCGCGTCGAATTGGCCTGCGCCTATCGCGTCGCCGGGCATTTCGGCTGGTACAGCCAGATCTTCAACCATATTTCCTATAAGATCCCAGGCAACAACGAAGAGTTCCTGCTCAATCCCTTTGGCTTCCTCTATCGCGAGATCACAGCGTCATCGCTGGTCAAGATCGACCTGGAGGGCAATACGCTCGACGGTAGCCCGCATGGCGTGATCCAGGCCGGCTGGGTGATCCACAGCGCCATTCACAAGGCGCGCCCCGACGTCAAATGCATCATCCATACCCATTCCAAGGATGGCATTGCCGTCGGCGCCCAGAAGTGGGGCCTGCTGCCGGTCAACATGGCGGCGATCCTGTTCCACAATCGGGTTTCCTATCATGATTACGAAGGTCCCTCGATCGAGACCGACGAGCGCGAGCGGTTGGCCGCCAACCTGGGCATGAACAACGCCCTGGTGCTGCGCAACCACGGCCTGATCAGCTGCGGCCCCGATATTGGCGATACCATGTGGCTGCACCATCAGCTCGAATCCGCCTGCACGGCTCAAGTCGCGGCCTTGTCCGGCGGTTACGAGAACCTCTACCTGCCTACTCCCGAGATCATCGAACAAGCGTCGCGGCGCAGTAACCGGCCGCGCACCCACGAAGTCAACTGGGCCGCCCACCGCCGGATGGCCGACGACCTCTATCCCGGCTACGATCAATAGCCACCGTTGTGGATGGATGAAAACCGCCGCGCCCCGAAAGGGCGCGGCGGTTTTTGCTTCAATAGCCGGCGGCGAGATCGACAATATTGCGCAGCGGCTTGCCGGCGCGCCAGCGCTCCAAATTATCGACGAAAATATCGACGCCGCGATCCGAGGTTTCCAGCGAAGTTGGCCCGTTGTGCGGCGTGATAATGGTATTGGGCGCTGCCCACAGGGGACTTGAGGACGGCAGCGGTTCGGTCACGAAATCGTCGAGACCGGCGCCGGCAATATGGCCTGCCTTCAGGGCGGCGAGCAAGTCGGCCTCGTTGACGATGCCGCCGCGCGACACCAGGATGAGAAAGGCCGTGCGCTGCATCGCTTTCAGCGCTGCGGCGTCGATCAGATTTTCCGTTTCCGGCGTATGCGGCGCGGTGACGACGACGAAGTCGGAGCGGCCGAGCAGCGTATACAGGTCCTTCCGGTCGAACACTTCGTCGATGTTGGCCACGGCTTCCCGGTTGCGCTTGATGCCCAGGGTGCGCATGCCGAATGCCTTGGCACGCAGTGCCGTCTCCTTGCCGATATAGCCAAGCCCGATAATGCCGCAGGTCTTGCCGTAAAGCTCGCCGATGATGTGCTTGGACCATTGACCGCGGCGCTGGGCGTCGATCCATTTGATGGCGTCGCGTTGCAGCATCAGCATCAGCATCAGGACGTGTTCGCCGAGTGCGATGGCACCGTTGCTTTTGGCGCAGGTCAACAGCGCGCTGCTGGCGGTCATTTCCGGACCGGCCAGTTCGTCGACCCCGGCGCTCCAGCTATGCACCCACTTGGGCGGCGGATTGTGCTTGAGGAAGCCGAGATTGTGACCGTGGCGGCAGGCGACGATCTCGGCGCCGGCGGCGGCGGCGACCAGTTCGTTCGGTTCGACGAATCGACAGGTCAGCGACCCGGCGGCCCGACGAATGCGGTCTTTCTGATCCTCGGTCAGCGGCTGAAACGGCGGTGTCACGACGATATTGACAGGCACGTGGTTCATGGTGGTTTTCCCAGAGTGCGATGTCCCCGTGGGGACAAGTCCCAGATCGCGTCAGCTTAGCACCGCCACTGTGTGTCGCTTGATCAAATCGTCATCGTAGGTGACGCCGAGGCCGGGTCCCGCAGGGCAGTGCATGTGGCCATCTGGCCCCACCTTCAGATCGTCGAGGACGCCGAACTGGTGCGCTTCGTTGG
>CAMCUA010000096.1 GCA_945878455.1 Asaia bogorensis
GTTCGCCGACGACGACTATGCGGCCATGCTGCACGATGACCTCGGCATTCGCGAATACCTGCGCAAGAATTTGCAACAGGCCGGCGTATCCAAGATCATCATCGAGCGACCGGCAAAGCGGGCGCGGGTGACTATTCATACCGCCCGTCCCGGGGTTGTCATTGGCAAGAAGGGCGCGGACATCGAAAAGCTGCGCGCCGATCTGGCTAAGATGACCGGTGGCGATGTTCATCTGAACATCGTTGAAATCCGCAAGCCGGAAATCGATGCTCAATTGGTTGCTGAGAACGTCGCCCAGCAGTTGGAACGTCGGGTGCATTTCCGCCGCGCCATGAAGCGGGCAGTGCAATCGGCCATGCGCCTGGGTGCGCAAGGTATCCGCATCAACTGCGGTGGTCGCCTGGGTGGCGCCGAAATTGCGCGCATGGAGTGGTATCGCGAAGGCCGCGTTCCACTGCATACCCTGCGTGCCGACGTGGACTATGGCATCGGTACGGCCCATACCACGTACGGCACCTGCGGCGTAAAGGTTTGGGTGTTTAAGGGCGAGATCCTGGCGCACGACCCGATGGCGACCGAGAAGCGAGCGCTTGAACAAGCGCCGCAGCGTTAAGCGGCCTCAAGGAATACGGAGAGTAGGGGCAGATCATGCTGAGCCCGAAGAGAACAAAATACCGCAAGGCCTTCAAAGGTCGTATTCACGGTTTGGCCAAGGGTGGCACGGCTTTGAATTTCGGCGCCTTTGGCCTAAAGGCTCTTGAACCGGCACGGCTTACCGCGCGCCAGATCGAAGCGGCTCGCCGTGCTATTACCCGTCATATGAAGCGGGCTGGACGTATCTGGATCCGCGTGTTCCCCGATGTTCCAGTGTCGCAAAAGCCGGCCGAAGTACGCCAAGGCAAAGGCAAAGGCTCGCCCGAGTTCTGGATTTGTCGGATTAAGCCGGGTCGGATTATGTTCGAGATGGACGGTGTGCCGGCGGATATCGCCCATCGGGCGTTCGAATTGGCGCAGGCCAAATTGCCGTTGCAGACGCGCGTCGTGACGCGCCTGGGCGAGGAGGGCTGAACCAATGAAAGCCGCAGACGTGCGCAACAAGTCGGACGATGAACTGCAGACCTCGCTAGGCAGCTTACACAAGGAAGCCTTCAATCTGCGCTTCCAGGCCGCCAGCGGTCAGCTCGAGAATACCAGTCGTGTGCGTCAGGTGCGCCGTGACATAGCGCGTGTTGAGACCATTTTGTCGGAACGTCGCCGTAAGGCGGCGGCCCCGGCCTCGTAAGGAAAACAGAGACATGCCGAAGCGCGTCATGCAAGGCGTCGTGGTCAGCGACAAAATGGAAAAGACGGTCGTGGTCCGTGTCGAACGGCGCGTCCAGCACCCCGTCTATAAGAAATTCATTCGCAAGTCGAAGAAGTATCTGGCCCACGACGAACTGAACGAAGCCAAGATCGGCGAAACCGTACGTATTCGCGAGTGCCGCCCGCTGTCGCGCCGCAAGCGATGGGAAATTCTGCGCGAGTCGGCATAACGCCGACGCGCGGAAGACGAAGCAAGGAAAGAAACTTCCATGATACAAGTGGAGACCAACCTGACCGTTGCCGACAACTCGGGTGCGCGCCGCGTGCAGTGCATCAAGGTTCTTGGTGGGTCGCACCGGCGGTATGCCTCGATCGGCGACGTCATTGTCGTGTCGATCAAGGAGGCCATTCCTCGCGGCCGCGTGAAGAAGGGCGAGGTGATGAAAGCCGTCGTCGTGCGCACGTCCAAGGAAATCCGTCGCGCTGATGGGTCGGCGATCCGCTTCGATAACAATGCGGCCGTTCTGATAAACGCCCAAGGAGAGCCGGTTGGCACGCGCATCTTCGGTCCGGTCACGCGTGAACTTCGTGCCAAGAAATACATGAAGATCATCTCCTTGGCGCCGGAGGTTCTGTAATGGCCATGAGGCTTAAAAAAGGCGACCGCGTGATTGTTACCACGGGTCGAGACAAGGGCAAGCAAGGCGAAATTCTTCGTATGCTCGTCAAAGATGGCCGTGCCCTGGTTCAAGGCGTGAATATGATTAAGCGCCATACCCGTCCGTCGCAGACCGGTGCTGGCGGTATCATCGAAAAAGAGGCCGCCATTCATCTTTCTAATTTGGCTCTTATCGATCCCAAGTCGGGCTTGGCGACTCGGATCGGATATAAGACCCTGGATGATGGCCGGAAGGTACGCTTTGCGAAGCGTTCCGGCGAAGTCGTTGAGTGATAGGACCCGCGCGATGAAAACGCGTCTTCAGGACGTTTACGAAAATGAAGTGCGCCCGGCCATGATTGGGGAGTTCGGTTACAAGAACCCCATGGCCGTGCCGCGTCTGGATAAGATCGTGCTCAACATGGGCGTCGGCGAAGCTTCGCAAGACAAGAAGAAGATCGAGCCGGCGCTTCAGGAAATGTCACGGATTTCCGGACAGAAGGCGTTGGCAACCTACTCGCGAACCTCTATTGCCGCCTTCAAACTGCGTGAGGGCATGGTGGTCGGTTGCAAGGTGACGCTGCGGCGGCACCGCATGTACGAATTCCTCGACCGCTTGGTCACCATTGCATTGCCCCGTGTTCGTGATTTTCGCGGCATCTCGGGCCGTAGTTTCGACGGTGCTGGCAACTACGCTATGGGCTTGAAGGAACAGATCGTGTTTCCCGAGGTCGACTACGATCAGGTCGATACGGTTCGCGGCATGGACATCATCATTTGCACGACGGCTTCCACCGATGCGGAAGCTAAGGCCCTGTTGAAGGGCTTCAACATGCCGTTCGCCAATTGAATATCCGGACCGGAGTAAAGTCGCATGGCTAAGAAAAGCTCCATCGAGAAGAACCTGAGACGCGAGCGGTTGATCAAGCGGTTTTCCGCCACACGCGAGGCGTTGAAGGAAACGGCAAAGGACATGACCCTTTCGCCGGAGGAGCGTTTTGGCGCGCGCATGAAGCTGAATAAGCTGCCGCGCAATTCGTCGCCGGTACGTCACCGGTTGCGTTGCCTGCTGAGCGGCAGATCGCGCGGTAACTATCGCAAGTTCAAACTTTCCCGCATTGCATTGCGCGATCTGGCCTCTAATGGCCATATCCCCGGCATGGTCAAAGCGAGCTGGTAGGAGATACGACCGATGACCATGAGCGATCCCCTTGCCGACATGCTGACCCGTATTCGTAACGGGCAGCGGGCCAAGAAGCAGACCATCGTCGCCAAGGCCTCGAGCTTGCACGGTGCCGTGCTCGAAGTGTTGCAGCGGGAAGGCTATATCCGCGGCTATAAGCAGACTGAGATCCGCAAGGGTGTTAGCGAGATCAGCATCGAACTGAAGTACCACGAGGGTGAGCCCGTTATCCGCAAGATCACGCGTGTTTCGCGGCCGGGCCGGCGGATCTATGCCAAGATCGACGATCTGCCCCGGGTGCTTAGCGGCTTGGGTATCTCGATTCTTTCGACGCCTCGGGGCGTTATGTCGGATAGCGAAGCGCGTAGCGCCAATGTCGGTGGCGAGCTTATCTGCGAGGTCTACTAGGCTCGTTTTCGCCCAACATCACGGCGATTGATACTGCTGTTCGTTCACGTTAATGCGGTAAAGACTGGGGCCGAGTGGCCCGAGAACACCAAGGCCCAGGAAGTTAGATCATGTCGCGTATCGGTAAGAATCCCGTCGATCTACCCAGTGGCGTCACCGTTGAGGTGATTGGCCAATTGTTCAAGGCAAAGGGTAAGCTTGGCGAACTCAGCATCGGCTATTCCGATGAAGTTGACATCAGTGTCGAGAACAACCAAGTCTGGGTGAAGCCGCGCAACGATACGATCCGGGCGCGTAAGCACTGGGGTACCTATCGCAGCCTGCTGAACAATGTGGTCACGGGCGTGTCCACCGGTTTCACGCGCAATTTGGATATCAGTGGCGTCGGTTATCGTGCTGCGATGCAGGGTAAGGACTTAGTGCTGCAATTGGGCTACAGCCACGAGGTGCGCTATCCCGTACCGCAGGGCATTACCATTGCCTGCCCAGAGCAGACCAAGATCATCATCAAGGGCGCCGATAAGCAGCGGGTCGGGCAGGTAGCTGCCAAAATCCGCGGCATGCGTCCGCCGGAGCCTTACAAGGGCAAGGGCATCCGTTATGACGACGAATACGTCCTGCGCAAGGAAGGCAAGAAGAAGTAGGCCATGGATAACGCACAACAGAAATTTGCACGGCGCCAGCAACGTACGCGCGCACGCCTGCGCAAGGTTGGCAGTGATCGCCATCGATTGTCGGTATTTCGCTCGGGCAAGAATATCTATGCCCAAGTCATCGATGATCGAAAGGGTGTAACCCTGGTTGCCGCGTCGACCATCGATAAGGAGTTGCGCCCAAACCTGCGCACGGGAGCCGATAAATCGGCGGCGATTGCTGTCGGCAAGCTGGTTGCCGAGCGTGCGGTTGCCGTCGGCGTCAAAGAAGTTGTCTTCGACCGGGGCGGTTATCGCTATCACGGTCGCATTAAAGCTCTGGCTGATGCCGCCCGCGAGGCGGGACTGTCGTTCTAGGAAAGAAATATTATGGCAAGAACACCGTCAGGATCACCATCCGGTTCGCGTCGCGAACAGCCAGGTTCCGCAGCGCCGCGGGGGGGACGCGGCCGTCAGTCGCGCGAGCGCAGCGAAAGCCAGCCGCGCGGCGAGGAATCGGAATTTGCCGACAAGCTGGTGAGCATCAACCGGGTTGCCAAGGTGGTGAAGGGCGGCCGGCGGTTTTCGTTTGCTGCTCTCGTCGTCGTCGGTGATAGGCGCGGCAAGGTCGGGTTGGGCAGCGGCAAGGCCCGCGAAGTGCCTGAAGCGATCCGCAAGGCTACCGAGTCCGCAAAGCATAATATGGTGCATGTGCCGCTACGCGATGGACGAACCCTCCATCACGATGTCATCGGCCGTTACGGCGCCGGAAAAGTGGTATTACGCTCGGCGCCAGCGGGAACCGGCATCATCGCCGGCGGCCCGATGCGGGCGGTGTTCGAGACCATGGGCGTTCAGGACGTCGTGTCGAAGTCGGTCGGCTCGACGAACCCGCACAACATGATCAAAGCAACGTTCGCGGCGCTGGCCAACTGCATGTCTCCCCGCTCGGTGGCAGCAAAGCGCGGTAAGAAGGTCAGCGATCTGATGCCACGGCGCGCCGCTGGTGCGGCAGCTGCCGTAGCCAAGGAGTAAGCAGTCATGCCGCCCAAAAAAAAGGTGGTGCGCATCACCCAGATTGGCAGCCCGATCGGTCGTCCCAAGGATCAACGCCAGACGCTGATCGGTTTGGGATTGAACAAGATGCATCGGACGCGGGAGTTGGAAGATACCCCCGCCGTACGTGGCATGATCAATAAGGTTCATCATTTGGTGCGGATCGAGGATAGTTCTTCGACGTGATTGTTGAATTGTGTCGGGGCACTTAAGGACTGTGGAATCATGAAGCTGAACGAAATTCGGGACAACGACGGCGCTCACAAGCGGCGTATGCGCGTCGGCCGTGGCCACGGTTCCGGCAAGGGCAATACGGCTGGCAAGGGGCATAAGGGCCAGAAGGCGCGTTCCGGTATTTCATTGCTGGGGTTCGAAGGCGGCCAGATGCCGCTTCATCGCAGGTTGCCTAAGCGCGGCTTCAACAACATCTTTCGGAAGAGCTTCGCAGCTGTGAACCTGGGCCGCCTGCAACATGCCATCGACCTCGGTAAGATCGATGTCGCCAAGCCGGTGACCGAGGCCGTATTGCGCGCCAGTGGATTGGCTAGCCGCAGTCGGGACGGCGTTCGCTTGCTTGCTTCGGGTGAACTGACCGCGAAAATTACGATCGAGGTGTCCGGTGCGTCGAAGGCCGCTGTCGAGGCGGTAGATAAGGCCGGCGGCAAGGTCGTGTTGCCGCCACCGCCGCCTGAACCCATCAAGAAGGGAAAGAAGGCGGCCCGATCCAAGGCCAAAGGGGCGGTCGAAAGCAACGACGCCGGCGCCGAAGCCTAACCTAGGACTTCTCCGATGGCATCCGCCGCCGAACAGTTAGCCGCCAATATCAATTTCGGGGCCTTTAGCAAGGCCACCGAGCTAAAGCGGCGTCTTTGGTTTACGCTAGGCGCGCTCATCGTCTATCGGCTGGGCTCCTATGTGCCCCTGCCGGGCATTAATTCCTTTGTTCTGAACGACGTCTTCTCGCGCCAGCAAGGCGGCATCCTGGGGATGTTCGACATGTTTGCCGGCGGCGCTTTGGGCCGGATGACGATCTTCGCCCTCAATATCATGCCCTACATCTCGGCCAGCATCATCATGCAGTTGATGACAGCTGTTTCGCCGCAGATGGAGCAGTTGAAGAAGGAAGGCGAGACCGGACGCAAGCGGATCAATCAGTATACCCGCTATTTGACGGTGCTGATTACCGCGCTGCAGGCCTACGGTATCTCCGTTGGTTTGGAAGGCATGCAATCGAGTGCCGGTTCCGCCGTCAACGATCCAGGTTGGTTCTTCCGCTTCACCACGGTTATCACCCTGGTCGGCGGTACGATGTTCCTGATGTGGCTGGGCGAACAAATCACGGCACGGGGCGTCGGCAATGGCATTTCCTTGATCATTTTCGCCGGCATCGTCGCCAATCTTCCGCAAGCCCTGGCCGGCACGCTGGAATTGGGGCGGACTGGCGCTCTGTCGACACTCTTGATCCTGATTCTGCTCCTCCTGTCAGTTGCGGTGATTTTCTTCATCGTCTTCATGGAGAGGGCACAGCGCCGGATCCTTGTGCAATACCCCAAGCGCCAGGTCGGCAATCGGATGACCGGTGGGGAAAGCTCTCATCTGCCGTTGAAGCTCAATACGTCCGGTGTGATTCCGCCGATCTTTGCCAGCTCGTTGTTGCTGATGCCGTCAACGATCCTGGGTTTCATGCAAGGCCAGGGCCCCGAGTGGCTGTCGACACTGTCGGTGTTCTTGACACACGGCCACCCGGTTTTTCTGAGCATCTACGTCGGACTGATCATATTTTTCGCGTTCTTTTATACGGCTATTGTCTTCAATCCGACCGACACAGCGGACAACCTGAAGAAATACGGCGGTTTCGTGCCTGGAATCCGGCCGGGCAAAAACACGGCCGAATACCTGGACTATGTGCTGACCCGGTTGACCTTGATCGGTGCTGGTTATCTAGCGGTGGTCTGCGTGCTGCCGGAAATTCTGATCTCACAATATTCGGTGCCCTTCTACTTTGGTGGTACCAGCCTTTTGATCGTGGTGAACGTCACGCTCGATACGGTGGCACAGATTCAATCGCATCTGTTGGCACACCAATACGAGGGGCTGGTGAAAAAGTCCAAGTTGAGGGGGCGGCGGGGATGAATCTGATCCTCTTCGGGCCGCCAGGCGCGGGCAAGGGCACACAAGCCCAGCGACTGCAGGCGGATTTCGGCATCATGCAGCTTTCCACTGGCGACATGTTGCGCGCCGAGGTCGCCTCCGGTAGCGAACTTGGCAAGCGCGCAAAGGCCATTATGGATGCTGGTCAGCTCGTACCTGACGATCTGATGATCGACATGATCGCCAAGCGTATCGATCAGGACGATTGCAAGAAGGGTTTCATCCTCGATGGCTTTCCGCGGACGATACCGCAGGCGCTGGCGCTCGATGCCTTGTTGCAGAAGAAGGGTGTCGTTATGGATGCCCTGATTGCGATCAAGGTGGATGATGACGATCTTGTCGCGCGTGCGACAGGGCGGTTTTCTTGCGCCAAATGCGGAACGACCTATCACGATACGTTCCGCCCGACGGAGAAGACCGAAACTTGCGATGTATGCGGAGCGACGAGCTTCACCCGGCGGTCGGATGACAAAGCCGAAACCGTTCGAACCCGTCTCAAGGCCTATCATGCCCAGACGGCCCCTATTCTTTCTCATTACGAGAAAAGGGGTCTGTTGAAAACAATCGATGGACGTAAGGAGATCGACCAAGTGACACGTGAACTGAAGGCGGCACTGAGCGCCGGGTGAGCGTGTTGACTTGCCAGGGGAAGGGCCTATAATCCCGCCTCTTAACCCCCGGCGCACCAAAATTTCCGTTTAAATCCAAAGCTCAAGGAGAACCAGCCTTGGCACGAATCGCTGGTGTGAACATTCCAACTTCGAAGCGGGTTGAGATCGCACTGACCTATATTTATGGAATCGGTCGGACTAAAGCGTCCGAGATCTGCAAAAAGGTTGGAATCCCGGCGGAACGCCGGGTTAGCGAAATGACCGAAGACGAAGTGCTCCGAATTCGCGAGACCATTGACCAGGACTATCAGGTCGAAGGCGATCTTCGTCGCGAGAAGGCCATGAATATCAAACGGCTGATGGATCTTGGCTGCTATCGTGGCTTGCGTCATCGTCGGGGACTGCCGGTGCGTGGACAACGTACCCATACGAACGCACGGACCCGTAAGGGGCCGGCGCGGGCGATTGCCGGCAAGAAGAAAGTAACGAAGTAGAACCTATATTCAGGATACGTAAGTTATGGCGAAGGCTACGACGCAGCGCCCGCGTCGCCGCGAGCGAAAGAACATCGCGTCCGGCGTGGCACATGTGAATGCAACGTTTAATAACACGCATATCACCATCACGGACGCCCAAGGCAATACGATTGCCTGGTCATCTGCGGGTACCCAAGGTTTCAAGGGCTCGCGGAAATCAACGCCCTATGCTGCGCAGGTTGCGGCCGAGGATGCTGGACGTAAGGCCATGGAACACGGCATGAAAACCCTCGACGTCGAGGTCAAGGGACCAGGTTCGGGGCGTGAATCGGCGCTCAGGGCATTGCAAGCTGTGGGTTTCTCCATAACGGCTATTCGCGACGTAACGCCCATACCGCACAACGGATGCCGGCCGCGTAAGAGGCGGCGGGTCTGACCTAAGCAACAGGGATGCCACATATTCGACGGGTGGCCAGTCAGGCTGCTTCGTTGTGCAACGGTCCCCGCGTAGCGGGACCATCCACTATGACGCCAAACGAGAGGTTCCCCTCGTGATACACAAGAATTGGCAAGAGCTGATCAAGCCGAGCAAGCTCGACATCATGCCTGGGTATGACCCGAGTCGGCGTGCGACCATCGTTGCCGAACCGCTGGAACGCGGTTTTGGCCTGACGCTGGGTAACTCCCTGCGGCGCGTATTGCTGTCGTCGTTGCATGGTGCAGCCGTCACCGCCGTACAAATCGACGGCGTGCTGCACGAATTTTCGTCGATTCCCGGCGTTCGCGAGGATGTCACCGATATCGTTCTCAACATCAAGTCGTTGGGGCTGCGTATGGGTGGTGACGGTCCACGCCGGATGACGTTGAAGGCCGAAGGTCCAGGAGAAATAAAGGCCAGCATGATCGAAACCGGCCATGATATCCACATCATGGATCCGGATCTGGTCATTTGCACGCTCGACAAGGGTGCCAGCATTTCGATGGAACTGACCGTCGAGACGGGCAAGGGCTATGTCGCGGCGACGCAGAACCGCCCCGAGGATTCACCCATTGGTTTAATCCCCGTGGATGCCGTGTTCTCCCCTGTGCGGAAAGTCGCCTATAAGGTTGACAACACCCGCGTCGGGCAGGTCACCGACTACGACAGGCTGTCGATTGAGGTGACGACCAACGGCGCGGTTCGCCCCGAGGACGCCGTAGCGCTGGCCGCGCGCATTCTCCAGGACCAGCTGCAGCTCTTCATCAACTTCGAGGAACCGCAGGCGGCCTCCGACGTCGAACGTGGCGACGAGCTGCCGTTCAACAAGAATCTGCTGCGCAAGGTGGATGAGCTAGAACTGTCCGTACGGTCGGCCAACTGCCTGAAGAACGACAACATCATCTATATCGGTGATCTCGTGCAAAAGACCGAAGCAGAAATGCTGCGGACGCCCAACTTCGGTCGTAAGTCTTTGAACGAGATCAAAGAGGTATTGGCTCAGATGGGCTTGCACCTGGGTATGGAAATTACCGATTGGCCGCCCGAGAATATCGAGGACTTGGCTAAGAAACTCGAAGAGCCGTACTGAGGAATATAGATCATGCGTCATCGCCGCGCCGGACGACGGCTGGTTCGCACGTCCAGCCATCGCAGGTCCCTGTTGTCGAACATGGCTATCTCGTTGCTGATACACGAGCAGATCACGACAACGCTGCCTAAGGCCAAGGAGATTCGCCGTGTTGCCGAGCAAATGATCACGCTGGGCAAGCGTGGTAATCTGCACGCCAGACGGCAGGCTCTCGCGTTTCTGCGCGACGCGGCGACGGTATCCAAACTGTTCGACGGTCTGGCCAGCCGGTATAAGGAGCGGTCAGGCGGCTACACCCGGGTGTTGAAGGCTGGGTTCCGTTACGGTGACATGGCGGCGATGGCTGTTGTCGAGTTGGTTGATCGGAATCCGGAAGCCAAGGGTGCTGGCGATAAGGCGCGGGTCGAGGCTGAGCAACAGGCCATGGCCGCCGCCGGAGCCAACTAATCGCGGTTAGTCCGGGTTTAGCGATTTCACGGAAAGGCAGCCCCCGGGCTGCCTTTTTCCATTTCGGATGCTAAGTTGTGCTTGCTGAGGGAACGGCCCCCAACCGCGTATAGTCACTGTCATGAAGAGCCGAATTTGTTCCAGTCAATATTCTACTGCGGCCGTTTGGCTAAGCTGCTGGCGGAATGCTGTCATTTTCGTGGCTATTGCGGTGGTGGCTGCCTTTCCGGTCAAGGGGCAAACAGCACAATCGCAGGTGCCGACCTCGCGTCAGGAGATCCAGCTCTCCTTTGCGCCGCTGGTGCGCTCTACTGCACCGGCGGTGGTCAATATTTATACCAAGAAGATTGTTCGCCAGCGCCAGTTCGGTCCCCTGTTCGACGATCCGTTCTTCCGTCGATTTTTCGGCGAAGGATTTGGATTGTTGCCAAATAGACCGCCACAGGATCGCGTGCAGAATTCCTTGGGTTCTGGCGTCATTGTCGATCCCAAGGGTACCATCGTCACCAATCACCATGTCATCGAAGGGGCCGACGAGATTACTGTCGTTCTTGCTGATCGACGTGAATTTACGGCCACACTATTTGGCGACGATGAACATACCGACTTGGCGGTCCTCAAGATCGACACGGGTGGCCGGCCCTTGCCATATCTGGAATTGCGCGATTCCGACGATTTGGCGGTGGGCGATCTGGTGTTGGCTATCGGCAATCCGTTCGGTGTCGGTCAGACCGTCACCAGCGGCATCATTTCGGCATTGGCGCGCACGGGCGTCGGCATCACCGACTATAATTCGTTTATCCAAACGGACGCGGCGATCAATCCTGGCAATTCCGGGGGTGCCCTGGTGTCGATGGACGGCCGGCTCGTCGGCATCAATTCGGCCATTTTTTCAAAAAGCGGCG
>CAMCUA010000097.1 GCA_945878455.1 Asaia bogorensis
CAGCCTCGGTTACCGGCCACCGGCCCCGGAAACCGCGACGCCGCCATTGCCGCCTTCCGGTTCCGCTTCGCTCCACCTACAGCCGGCAATGGCCAGGGAGGAAGCAATGCACTAACATTCAACCCGGACCACCTAATGGGGGCCGATCATTCGCTGCAAGAGGAGCCCATGCGGCATGAGTTCCCTGCTCTTTTCCCCGATCGAGTTGCGCGGCTTAAGTTTGGCCAATCGCATCGTCGTTGCACCAATGTGCCAATACAGTGCCGACAATGGCGCCATGACCGATTGGCATCTCGTCCATCTCGGATAGTTCGCCATGGCTGGAGCCGGTGTTCTCTTTTGCGAAGCCACCGCTGTTTCGCCTGACGGCCGCATTTCGGACCGCTGCCCGGGCCTGTGGGACGATCGAACGGAAGCTTCTGTCCGCCGGGTTGCGGCCTTCTTTGAGCAGTGGGGCAATGTGCCGTTTGGCATTCAGTTGGCCCACGCCGGTCGCAAAGGATCGACTGGAGCGCCGTGGAGCGGCACGCCCGTCCTCAAAGCGGAGGACGGCGGTTGGCCGGTGATCGCGCCGTCTCCCGTGCCTTTTGCCGAATACTCGCGAACACCCCAGGAGCTCGACGCCGAGGGTCTCGTCAGGTTACGGGAAGCCTTTACCGACGCAGCCCGCCGTGCCGACCGATTGGGCGCGCATATCGTCGAATTACACGCCGCCCACGGCTATCTCCTGCAACAATTCCTTTCTCCCGTATCGAACAAGCGCACCGACCGGTATGGCGGTAGCCTCACCAACCGCATTCGCTTCCCGCTTGAGGTATTCGCCGCCGTGCGTGAGGTTTGGCCAGCAGACAAACCCTGGGGTGTCCGCATATCTGCTGTCGATTGGATTGAAGGTGGATGGCAGATTGCCGATTCCCTAGTGTTGGGCATGGAATTGGAGCGCCTCGGCTGCGATTTTCTCGATGTCTCCTCTGGCGGTGCTTCACCACAGGCTAGAGTCGAGGCAGGGCCTGGTTATCAAGTTCCCTTTGCCGCCGCCATCAAGTCTCGGTTGAGCACGATGAAGGTCATCGCCGTCGGGCAGATTACGCAGGCGCAGCAAGCGGAAACCATTCTTCGCTCTGGGCAGGCCGACATGGTCGCCTTGGCCCGAGGCATGCTCTATGACCCCCGATGGGTATGGCATGCCGCCCAGGAATTGGGAGACAATCCCGTCTATCCACCGCAATACGCACGTTGCCACCCGGACCTACAGCGATTGGCAATACCCCCCGGCGTACCAAGGGAAAAAGCGGCGAGCTGCTAGATTGTCCGCATTGCAAAACCACTTCGGAGAAAGTCATGCGCCTTAAGGATAGAATTGCCATCGTCGTTGGTGCCGGACAGGCCCCAGGACAGACCACAGCCATCGGCAATGGGCGTGCGACGGCTATTCTGTTCGCGCGTCAAGGCGCCAAGGTGCTGGTTGTCGACCGCCGCCTCGACTCGGCGCAAGATACCGTCGACATCATCGTCAAGGAGGGCGGCGAGGCCATCGCTGTGGCTGCCGATGTCACGTCAGAGGACTCGGTAAAGGCCGCCATCGAAACCTGTGTCAACCACTGGGGCCGCATCGACGTGTTGCACAACAACGTCGGCATCAGCGTCGAAGGCGGCGATGCCCCCATCACCGAGATTACAACAGAGGCATTCGATCGCATCATCTCGGTCAACCTGCGCGGTATGGTCTATACCTGCAAGCACACCATTCCGGTCATGCGCCAACAGAAATCCGGCGCCATCATCAATATCTCGTCCATGGCGTCGCTCGAGGATTATCCCTGGGTCAGCTACAAGACCAGTAAGGCAGCCATTAACGCCATGACCCAACAGATTGCCATTCAAAACGCCAAATTCGGCATTCGCTGCAACGCCATTCTTCCTGGCCTTTTGGATACGCCGATGGCCGTCGATCGTCGCGCCGAAGCTTGGGGCCGGACCCGCGATGAAGTGGTTGAGGAACGCAATGCGAAGGTACCCCTACGAGGCCGGATGGGCACAGCCTGGGATGTCGCCAATGCTGCCCTTTTCCTGGCGAGCGACGAAGCCCAGTTCATTACAGGAGTCATTTTGCCTGTCGATGGCGGACGCGGCGTAAAAGTGGGCTGACATCCGCTGGTTTCTGTCAAAACGGAAACAAAAAAATAGGGGCAGGGTTCGATCTCCCTGCCCCAAATATTTGTCAGCGCCAAAATCACTCAACTGGTTACTTGGCCGGCGCCACCTTGCGAACGCGATGGTTTTCCGAATCGCCGATATAGAAGGCACCATCCGCGCCAACAGCAATGCCATGCGGGCGCGCCAGGGATGACTTCGTAGCGGCAACACCATCGCCCGTATATTCGTGCTTGCGATTGCCAATACCTGCAACGGTGCTGACGATCCCAGACTTGAAATCGACTCTGCGGATGACAGGAACCTCCGTATCGACCACCAACAGGTTGCCGTCGCTGTCGAGGCATAATTCCTTCGGGCGGTCGAATACCGCCTTTGTCATCGGCCCGCCATCTCCGGAATAACCGCATTCACCCGTACCTGCCACCAGGCGGATATTCCCCGAAGGATCGACGGCACGGATGGCGCTACCCTGCTTTTCGGCAATGAAGAGCGTGCCATCGCGACCGACAGTAACCGCGCGTGCGCCCCAAACGCCAGCCGACTTAGCAGGCCCACCGTTACCGAACTCCTTGGCCTCGCCTGTACCGGCAAACGTATCGATAGTGCCCCGCTTCAGATCAATGGCCCGAACACGATGGGCCGACGGGTCGGCGATATAGAGCACAGTATCATCCGGGGAAAGCGCCGCATCGTTGGGCTCAAGAAGAGCGGCCTTGATCGCCGGCCCGCCATCGCCACTGTTTGCTTTCTCCCCAGTTCCCGCGATCGTTGTGATGATGCCTGTTTTGGTATCGTAGCGCCGAATGCGGAAATTGAATCGATCGACAATGTAGATAATACCTGCCTTGTCGATGGCCAAGCCGTACGGCTCGTGCAGGCTGGCCTGCGGTCCAGGTCCACCATCGCCGCCAAACATCGGCTTTCCGTTGCCCACAACGGTCGTGATAGTGCCGGTCTTCGCATCGACACGACGGATACGGTGGTTCTGCGTATCGGCAAAATAGAGATTACCGACGGCATCGAATACCAAATCGAACGGATTATCCAACTTGGCCTGAGTTGCCGGCCCGCCGTCCCCGGAAAAGCCTTTCTCTCCGGTACCGACCACCGTTGTGATGACCCAATTGCTCATGTCCATCGTTGCAGCCATTTCCCCAATATCTCCTTATGGCAAGTCCATGCCGCGCGCCAGCGCTGGACGTTTCATCAAAGTATCGAACCAACGCTTTACGTTCAGAAACTCGCTCAGGTCGATCTTCTGCCAATCGTGGCGGAACACCCATGGCAATGTGCAAAAATCAGCAATGCTGACTTCGTCATTGGCAATATAGGAACGCCCCTTCAGATGCGTGTCCAACACGCCGTAGAGACGACGGGTTTCCGTCGTGAAACGCTTGATGCTGTAAGGATCCTCTTCCTTAGCGGCGCGAAGAAAGTGATGTACCTGACCGAAGTTCGGTCCAATTCCACCCATTTGAAACATTACCCATTGAATGACCTGATAGCGCGCACCCACCTCCGTGGGCATGAACTTGCCGGTTTTTTCCGCCAAGTACATCAGAATGGCGCCTGACTCGAACAATGTGTACGGTTTTCCACCGGGTCCATCTTGATCGACAATCGCCGGAATTTTGCTGTTGGGATTGATCTTCACAAAGTCGGAAGTGAACTGCTGGTCTTTGGAGATGTCGATGGGATGCAGGCGGTATTTGAGTTCGCATTCCTCCAGCATGATGGTTGCCTTGCGACCGTTAGAAGTCTTCCAGGTATAGCAATCGATCATCGTTTCCTCCGGAGGGGATCATAAGCCCTGCGTGCATCAGCACCCGCTTTTGGCACCAGTGTCCGCCTTATTATTGAGTTTGGCGATAGAATGGGCACTCATCATGCCGAGACATTGGCAATAAGCATAGCCCCTGCTCGGATGCATTGATGCGACCCTCGGTTTGCGAGACACTGTCACGCACCGAACGAGGGAGAGTTGCATTGCTATGACGGTTCGCGGCCGTATCCAGAAGCAAAACCAGCTCACCCCCGAAATGTTGGTCCGCGCCTACGCCGCCGGCATTTTTCCCATGGCCGAGCGCGGGGATGACCCTGCTGTCTATTGGATCGATCCTGACGAGCGCGGCATTCTGCCTTTCGCATCCTTCCACATTTCGCGCAGTCTACGGCGCACTGTTCGTCACGCGTCATTCGACGTTCGTTTCGACACAGCATTTCGCGCGGTCATCGCCAGTTGCGCCGAACCTGCCCCAGGTCGCAGCGACACTTGGATCAACCGGCCGATCCAAGATGCCTATATCGCCCTGCACGATCTTGGGATTACGCACAGTGTTGAATGTTGGCGGAACGACGAGTTGGTCGGAGGCTTATATGGTGTCGCTCTAGGCGCCGCCTTTTTTGGCGAAAGCATGTTTTCACGTTGTACCGACGCCAGCAAGGTAGCCTTGGTTCATTTGGTCGCCCGGTTGCGTGCCGATAGCTTTCAGTTGCTCGACACCCAATTTCGAACGGAGCATCTAGCGCGTTTCGGTACGACAACCGTGTCCCGAAGCGACTATCTACGCCTTCTCGACGATGCATTAAAATCCAAGGTGAGGTTTCGTGCGGAAACGCTATCTCACTTAGATTTGGAGGCATTTCTGCAATCGACAACCCAGACATCGTAGACAGCATGCTCAAGCGCAGAAAGCGCCGGGCTGGAGGCAAACATCCACCCGCGAAATAGATTGACGGGGCTGATACCTGGCCGCACCTCCCGAATGTCGATGAATGCCGCGCTTTCCGGCGGTTCTTCGGGTGGCCGCTTTTCGCATGTCCGTGTCGATATTTCGAGTGTGCCGAAGCGAACGATTTCGCCGACCGGGGCCTCAAAGGTCCATACACGGGCCGTGACCTTATCCAATCCCTGCATGATGGCGACCTGATATGTTTCCGCAAACACCGGCCATGCCACGGCTGCCGCGATTAAAGCTCCTGTCACCACGGCACAACCTTGCCGCCATGACCTCAGCAAGCAAAGGTCAGACATCGTATTTTCCACGGCCCTGCACACTCTATTGGCCGTTGCTACCGCCCGTAGCCAGAAAAATAATCTCGCCAACCTGATCTTCCAGGGAGCGGAAATCCTTTGTCTTGCCGATAGAGCCCCCAGCCGAAAGACGATTTTTTGACTTTCCGGGTTCCAGCCGAACGTAAGCACCCCCAAGAATGCCTTGACTACCGATAGCGGCGACCGTGTCATCCGGCAGTTGGTAAGCATTGTCGATCGACATGCGGACCACCGCGTCATAGGTCTGGTTATCCAGGGTTAAGGTACTGACCGTTCCCACTTTAATGCCGTTGATGCGAACATCGCCCCCAGTCCGCAGCCCTCCGACCTTGTAAAAGCGCGCCGTCAGGTCGTAGCCCTTTTCGGACTGCACGTTGGCTGTCGAATAGGCAAAAAAAACAAAAACTCCAGCCACCGCCAGAACCACGGCACCCATCACCGTTTCAACCATGTTTCTCATGGTGTGCTCCTCGTGGTTGGCGCCGACGATTTATTCGCGCGGTCTGCAGCTTTGGCTTGATCCTGCCGCGCTTTACCTTCGGAAATGATGAGTTCCAACAGGTCAGTAACGATGACGGCGTCCTGCGTATATTGCAATTCTCCACCATCCTTCAGCATCTCTATGTCGCCGCCAGGATCCAATACAACGAACTTCGAACCGAACAGCCCATCGGTATGAATGGCAGCAGAGGAATCCGCGGGTACCGACACGCCCGCTTCCATTCGCAGCGTCAGCACCGCATGAAATGAGGCATCCAGGGTTTGCCGTTCGACCCAACCCACTCTGATGCCGCTAAGGCGAACATCGTCGCCATCGCTGAGCCCATCGACTTTACCGAAGCTGGCGTGAATTGCGTATCCTGCCACCGGTGTCAGCGAAGGCCCGCCATAGGCAAAGGCCAGGACTAATCCCAGAAATACAAGAACTACCCCGCCAACAACAATTTCGACGGTGCTACGGGTCAACCTCGGTCTCCTTGGAAAATCCTCCGTCCGCCGGTGACGGTTGGAGTCAATTCGGCGTCCATGGGTCGTAATCGCCGGTCGCCTTGGCCCGTTTACCGCCTGCTAACAAGTGGCCCTTGGGCCGATAAGCGGCAGTAGTGCCCGTCAGATTGGGCAAATGGTCTTTTTGCCAGGGTAGCGCTCGGGCAGCCGCATCGGTGAGCGGTTCGTCCGTCGTGTGGTGCAACCAAGCATGCCATTCCGGAGGGATTTTTGTCGCTTCCGGCTCCCCGCGGTAAAGTACCCACCGCCGTTCACGTCCCCATAACTTTCCACCGCGGGCTTTATAGTAACGGTTGCCAAACTCATCTATGCCGACCTGTTGGCCGTGCAGCGCCGTATAAATCAGTGTTCCGAGATTCATGATGGGGATTCGTTGGCCGCTGTCCATGGCGCCTGCGAATGGCAGGGCACGCCATCAATATGGCAGCAGAGACTTCGCCCGTCCAGGGTGGCGGGATGGACAGGCACTTTGCCAAGTATTTCAAGAGCACGGCACGAGAAACATGTCGGCGATATCGGACAGAAACCAGCGCGATTCGGTCGCCGAGATTCGCTATCCCAATGTCGCCGTGTAGACAATTTATGTGCAGCAACGCCGAACGCACCGACACGGCACCGCCCCTATCGGTGGCCCCCTCTGCGCCTCAAAATAATCTACGGCCCTTGGCCGTTATTGTCCTGGCAAAAGCTGTCGTATCACATGAGAACCCGGGAGCAATAGACTCGCGTATCAGGGTTTTTTTGAGGTCAGAGAAGTCCCAATCATAGGAAAATTTTCATAGAAAGTAGCCGTCATATATTGCCACTTAGGATCGCCCTGACCGTCAAAAATCAGCTTGTTACCACACCCCACGAAGGAAACGTCCCTAACACCTTGATAGCAACGAGATGATGGGGTGAGGTCCTGATTTTGATACAAAATCTTGTCAGTATCTTGTTGCATCCGGAAAGGTTCTGACGCTAAATCTGGGGTTCACACCCCGATCATCAACGATATGTTGGGGCCTGAGAAGTGATGCGTTGATCGGGCGGGTGCGACGCCGACATGGGCACTGAGGGATATCCGCATTTCGGGTTCCGAAAGCGGGTGTTCGCAGGGATCGGCACCGCCAACCGCCAGCCAGAGCCGTGAGGGGACATTATGAAAATCGCGCGGAAATATACTGAAGCGGGCAAATCCTGCTACGCCGGCATTGAGTTTCGCCAGACTTCCAGCGAAATCCGCAATCCCGATGGATCCGTGGTATTCCATTTGGCGAATTTGGACGTGCCGGCGAAGTGGTCGCAGGTGGCCTGCGACGTCTTGGCCCAAAAATACTTCCGCAAGGCGGGGGTTCCAGCGGCACTCCGAGCGGTTCCAGAAGGGGATGTGCCACAGTGGCTTTGGCGCAGTGAGGCCGACAATTCGGCGCTTGCCAACACGCCTTCCGGCGAGCGTTTCGGGGGCGAGACCAGTTCCCGGCAGGTATTCGACCGTCTGGCAGGCACATGGACCTACTGGGGTTGGAAGGGCGGCTATTTCGATGGGGAAGAAGACGCCCAGGCCTATTTCGACGAGATGCGCTTCATGCTCTGCACACAAATGGCAGCGCCTAATTCCCCGCAGTGGTTCAATACAGGCCTGCACTGGGCCTATGGGATCGATGGTCCATCACAAGGTCACCACTATGTCGACTACAAAACAGGTGAGCTTATTCGCTCGCAGTCATCCTACGAGCACCCACAGCCTCACGCCTGCTTCATTCAAGGCATCCGCGATGATCTGGTAAATGAAGGTGGCATCATGGATCTTTGGGTTCGTGAGGCCAGACTGTTCAAGTACGGCTCAGGCACGGGTACCAATTTTTCCTGCCTGCGTTCGGATAGCGAACCCCTTTCCGGTGGCGGCAAGTCCTCGGGATTGATGAGTTTCCTGAAAATTGGCGATCGAGCAGCTGGGGCCATCAAGTCGGGAGGCACGACCCGGCGCGCTGCCAAGATGGTTATCCTGGATGTCGACCACCCCGATATCGAGGCCTTCATCGGCTGGAAAGTGCGCGAAGAGCAAAAAGTGGCCGCCATGGTTGCTGGCTCGCGCCTCGCCGAAAAGAACCTCAATGCCGTCATCCAGGCATGCCAAGAATGCCCGCTCGATGACCCCTATGACCCGAAAACCAACAAAGCCCTGAAGAAAGCGATCATTCAGGCGCGCCGAGCGATGATCCCGGAAATCTACATCCAGCGGGTCATCGAATTCGCCCGTCAGGGATATTCCGAACTTTCATTTCCTGTTTTCGATACGGACTGGGATTCCGAAGCCTATGCCACGGTATCGGGGCAGAATTCGAACAACAGCGTTCGGGTCACCAACGAATTTCTGCGCAAGGTACTGGAAGACGGCGAGTGGGAACTCATTCGCCGTACGGACCGCAAGGTTTGTCAACGCATCAAAGCGCGCGATCTCTGGGAACAAATCGGTTACGCCGCCTGGGCCTGCGCCGATCCAGGCATCCAGTACGATACCACCATCAACGAATGGCATACCTGCCCGGCGAGCGGCCGCATCAATGCATCCAATCCGTGCTCGGAATACATGTTCCTTGACGACACGGCCTGCAATCTGGCCTCGCTCAATCTGATCTCATTCCGCCATGAAGACGGTTCCTTCGATGTCCCCGGCTATGAACATGCCGTGCGCCTATGGACTCTGACACTCGAAGTTTCGGTGTTGATGGCACAATTCCCATCGGAAGAAATTGCTCGAAAGTCCTATGAATTCCGCACACTGGGCCTTGGCTACGCCAACATCGGCGGTTACCTCATGGCCTCTGGCATGTCCTATGATTCAGATACAGGCAGGGCCTTGTGCTCAGCCATTACCGCATTAATGACCGGTATCTGCTACGAAACCTCCGCGGAAATGGCTGGCGAGTTGGGAGCATTCCCAGGCTACGCCCCCAATCGGAACGCAATGATCCGGGTCATTCGCAATCATCGGCAAGCTGCCTATGGAGAAGCCAAGGACTACGAGGGACTGAGCATTTTGCCCGTAGCCCTAGACATCGCATCATGTCCCGACGCACCCGTGGCGCGAGCAGCTGCCGCAGCCTGGGATCGTGCTTTGGCTGGTGGTCTTAAGCATGGCTTTCGCAATGCCCAGGTTTCCGTTATCGCCCCCACCGGCACAATTGCCCTGGTCATGGATTGCGATACGACGGGGATCGAACCCGACTTTGCCCTGGTGAAATTCAAGAAATTAGCTGGCGGCGGATACTTCAAGATCATCAACCGTCTGGTTCCGGTGGCCTTAAGGACGCTCGGCTACAATGCCAATCAGTCCGAGGAAATGATCCGTTACGCGGTTGGCCACGGAACCTTAGACGGCGCCCCAACCATCAACCACAAATCCTTGCGTGCCAAGGGCTTCACAAATGAAGCGGTAAAATCGGTTGAAGATGCTTTGGCTAGCGCTTTCGACATTCGCTTCGTATTCAACAAGTGGACGTTAGGCGAGAGCTTTTGTACGGAAACCCTTGGTATCGATACAAAAACGCTGAACGAAGTATCCTTCGACCTCTTGGCGACGCTGGGCTTTTCGCGGGCCGACATCGAAGCCACCAATACCTTTGTTTGCGGCGCCATGACGCTGGAAGGCGCGCCCTACCTCAAGCAAGAGCATTTGAGCGTTTTCGATTGTGCCAATCCCTGCGGTCGCCTGGGTACGCGCTGCCTGTCGGCCGACAGCCATATTCGGATGATGACCGCTGCCCAGTCCTTTATCAGCGGTGCCATCTCCAAAACCATCAACATGCCGCGCAGCGCCACTATAGAGGACTGCAAGAACGCCTATCGCATGGCCTGGGAGCTCGGCGCCAAGGCCATTGCGCTCTACCGCGATGGCTCCAAGCTTTCTCAGCCGCTGCACTCTGCCTTGGTCGACGAAGAGGACATCGAGGAAGATCTGGCTGACGTTATCGCCGATCGTCCGGCGGCAGCCCGTGCCGAAATTGTTGCCGAGCGTATCGTCGAGCGCTTCATCGCTCGGCGCCATCGCCTGCCCCATCGACGCAAAGGGTATACGCAGAAGGCCATCGTCGGTGGACATAAGGTTTATCTGCGAACGGGCGAGTATGAAGAAGGCGGATTGGGTGAAATCTTCATCGATATGCACAAGGAAGGAGCGGCCTTCCGCAGCTTGATGAACAATTTCGCCATCGCCATCTCAATCGGACTGCAGTACGGCGTGCCGTTGGAAGAGTATGTCGAGGCGTTCACCTTCACGCGCTTCGAGCCGTCAGGCATGGTCCAAGGTAATGACACCATCAAGATGGCCACATCGATCCTGGACTATATTTTCCGCGAACTGGCCGTGTCCTATCTGGGGCGCAACGATCTAGCCCACGTCGAGCCCGACGACTTGGCGCCCGACAGCGTCGGCAAAGGTAATGACGAAGGTGAACTGGCGAACGATGCCAGCGTCGTCTCGATCGCAACCGTTGGGCGTTTCGCCAGTCAGGGGTACGTGCGCAGCAAGCTGTCTGTGGTGAGGGCGCAACAGGCAGTAGGGGCCGGCCATCATCATGGAAATGGTAACGGCAGCCACCATATGCAGACGGTGGAGACGTCGTCAGCAGTTACCTTTGGTGTGGATAATCACGCGTTGGCGTTGCTGGACGATCAAAGGGATCAAGTGCGAGAAGCCCGGCTCAAAGGGTACGAAGGCGATTCTTGCTCGGAGTGTGGCAATTTCACCCTGGTACGCAATGGAACATGCATGAAGTGTGTAACCTGCGGATCGACGAGCGGTTGTTCTTGATGCCGGAACCTCTATAGCTGGATACTGACCTAAACGCTGGGGATACGGTTTTCTGCAGCAATATATGAAAAAAATCAGGGGAAAATTGAGGACCGCCTCAGAAACTGGGTAATTGAGCCCCTTCACTTTCTGGAACAATAAATAGAAAATGGGGCCTATAATGGTACGAATAAGCGGCATCAATGTTTCTTTGGCTGACCTTGCCCCCGAAGAACGTCTCCCAAGGCTGAAAGTGTATCATCAGTTTTGGAGGAACGGATATGACGGGAATGGAGCGGGCGCGCTACACGCTGGAGTTCAAGCAGGAGGCTGTTCGTCTGGTGCGAGGCGGTCAATCGCTGTC
>CAMCUA010000098.1 GCA_945878455.1 Asaia bogorensis
GTCGCTGTTTGCATTCGAGGACACTTCCGGCGTCCCCAGCTTCTGGGAATACGACCCGGATGCTTCGGCCGGCGTGCTTCGCTTCAACCGCCCGCTGGATAGCGCCTATTCGCTGCGCTTCCGTTACCGCCAGCGTTTCGCGCTGTCCGACTCCGCCACGACAAATTGGCTGCTGACCAACCACCCCGACGTCTACCTGTCGGCCTCGCTGGTGTGGGGCTCGGGCTTCGTTGATGCGTTCGAGAAGGCCGGCGCGTTCAAGACGATGCTGGATGAGGGCATTGCCAGCGTCCGGCACATTATCGCACAGGGCAACCGGGCTGAACTGACGGTCGATCCCGCGCTTACCGCATCGCCGATGCCCGGCAGCTATGACGGGGTTGAGTGACGGGCTTCATAAGTGGCCGAAGGGACGAGTATCGTATTCTAGTTCGGCCACGCGGCGCTCCAGAGCGTCTACGCACGCAAGTAGCAGCTTCAGGGATTCGTATATCTCGCCCATCCCTTCAGTGGGCTCCATAAACACCTTGCCGGCATCTGCGCGGCATCGGGCGACGAGGTCATGCCTCGCTGTCTGCGCCGCTTGTATTTGTTGGGCTATTCCCACGGGCTTTCTCTTGTGAATGACGGCGATATTCTACCACTAATCGGGGCTTTTCCTAAATGGTTTTAGTCCCGCTCCCGAGTTTCGCGCCAGACCAGAGCACATTCAACCCGCAAGCGTCGAAATACGTCATTAACTGTCGCCCGACAAAGGACGGTTGGGGGCCGCTCAAGTCACTGGTCGGCATTTCCACCGCCCTCCCGACCGCCCCTAGAGGCGGCATTGCCGTCAAGGCCGACGACGGCAACTGGAAGATATTCGTCGGCACCGCTACGAACCTCTATCGGCTGGATAGTTCCGCCTATACGTGGACTGAGATTTCCCGCGTCACGGACGGCTACACGCTCGCTGACGGGGTGTTCTGGAGCTTCGCCCGGTTCGGCAACACACTGATAGCGACGGCGGTCGGCTCCACCTATCCGCAGTTCACTGACCTCGGAACGTCAAACGATTTTGCCCACCTGAGCAACGCGACCTTTGAAGCGGTGGGTGCCGCTGCCGTTGGTGACTTCCTCGTGTTCTGGGGAATCGACGGCGACAAGCGCATGGTCAAATGGTCGGGCGTCAACGACATCACATACTGGACCAAGGCAAGGCGCGGCTCGGACGAGCAGATATTCCCGGACGGCGGCGCCATCCAGGCCATCCTGCCGCAGTCGATGAATGCGATTATCGTTCAGGAAACCAGCATCCGGCCGATGGCGTTCGACGCCGGGTCCGGGCTGACGTTCCGCTTTGCCCCGCTGATTGACCCAGAAAGAGGGGCCTTCGCTCCCCGGTCCGTGGTGAATATCGGCCCGAATGATTTCGTGTTCCTAGCCCGTGACGGTTTTTACCGGGGCGTCAATCCAATCGGGGCGGAGCGCGTCGACCGCTACTTCTTTGAAAATTGTTCTTCGAGCAAGTACGATTTAGTTTCAGGCACCTCAGATCCGTTCGATAAAATCGTCTGGTGGCGTTTCGAGTACGCGGACGGTGTTTCCAAGATGCTGGGCTACGACTGGCAGTTGGACCGCTGGGGCCTGCGCGATACCGACGCGCTGGACCTGTTCCCGGCCGCTACTGCTGGCCTGACACTGGGCGCACTTGACGCGCTTTATGCGACGATTGCGGACATGCCCTATGCGGTCGGCTCGCGCTTTTATCAGGGTGGCATTCCGGGACTGGCGGGATTCACGTCGACGTATTCGCTGGGTTTCTTCGACGGCCCCAATCTGGAAGCCATCATCGAAACGGAAGACAAGGCGCTGAACTACCCGCGCCGTGCGAACACCGGGAAAATCACGGTTATCGTCGATAGTGGTGACGCACAGGTCGCCATTGCGACGAAGGAAGTGCAGGGGCAGGCGGACAGTTTCGGAGCCTACCTGTCGCGGCACACCAGCCAACCCTTCATCAACTCCCGCACGTCGGGCCGGTTGCATAAATTCCGGGTGAAAATGCCGACCACCGCGACATGGACGAACGCCAGCGCAATCGACATTGAAAGCACTGACGGAGGCAATAGATGACTGCCGCCGTTGTCAGTATTCCAGGCGTCCCGATTACCGTCTCTGCAACGCCCGCCGACACGAATGAAGCCACGCTATTTACCGCCGGCACGAAGGGCGCGACCATTGTCCAGATGATCGTGGCGAACGTCACGAGCGGGGCGCTTACCGCGACCATCCAGTGGAACGACGCCACGACCGACTGGGACATTTATAGGGCCAAGAGCGTGGCTGCGAACGACAGCCTGTTATTCGAGCCATTCATTCATTTGCCGGCAAGCGGGGCGATTAAAATCACCTCCAGTTCCGGCAACGGCCTGACCTTCACCGCGACACTGGTTGAACGACTTGGGGCTATTGGTGCCGACCACGAGTAAGTGTTCGCTCGTCTCCTGCCATCTCGTGGATACCGTGTGGGGCATGGTCACTTATGGCCTTGAGCATGCTTGTCTCAAGACGGGTGGTGACATCGGCAGCGATTACCTCTGGTCAGAATGTAGGTCGGGCGCCGCGTATTTGTTTGTCGTGACTGACGGCGAACAGGTCATCGGTGCGGGTGTCTGGCGTTTTGAAAAGTGGGCGTCTGGCCGGAAGTATCGGTGCCTGTGCGCTTACGGCGAGCGAATGGCCGAATGGGCCGACGACATGCGGGAACTTGTTGAGAGAGCGGCCAAGGCCGGCGGGGCAACCTCGCTTGTCATGGAAGGCCGTCGTGGTTGGGGTCGGCGCTACCCGGAAGCGCGGTTACTGAGAAACACCTACGAAGTGGATTTATAGACATGTCAGGTGGCGGTAAAGAAGTCACATCCGGCACGACGGAACCTTGGGCGGCGGCCCAGCCTGCGCTCAAGATGGGCCTGAAGGACGCTGAAAACATCTACAAGTCGGGCACGTCCTTTGCCCCCTACACCGGAAGTACGGTGGTCCCTTTTTCCGACCAGACTCGCGCCGGGATGCAGGGCATCCAGAACCAGTCCGCACAGGCCATGTCGGACGGCACGATGGGCAAGCCGCTCGGCTTCTATGGCAGCATGTTCGACAATGGCGGGCTATCTGCCGATCAGCAGGGCGTTGCCAACCAGTGGCGCACGACCGCTAGCGGTTCTGAGATGGGCGGCTCTAATCCGTATTTCGAGGACGTTCTGCGCCGCTCGCTTGAGGACACGGCGACATCGACAAATCTCGGCATGTCCGGGGCAGGGCGCTACGGCTCGGGGATGCACACCGACACCCTTGCCGACCGCACGGGCCGGCAGGCGACGGAAGCCCGCATGGGCGAATACCAGAACCAACAGGGCCGCATGGACAATGCGCGGTCCTCGCTTGCTGGCTTGGGGCAGCAGGGCATTACCAACCAGTTCGGCGCGGCGCAGGCCATGCCTGGAGCATGGGAAAACAGCCAGCGCCCGGCAATGGATCTGATAAAAATCGGCGGCATGTACGAAGACCTCGCCGGCCGGACGATGGGCGACCAGTTGCGGATCTTCGAGGAGACGCAGAATGCCCAGCGCGCGCCTCTGGAATGGCTTAACTCGATTGCTTCTGGTGCTGGTTCTCTTGGGAATACACAGAGGCAAGTCCAGCCGGGCACGAACCCATTTGTACAGGCTTTGGGTTACGGCCTTGGCGCTAATAACCTACTTGATAATCCGCTCGGCAAATGGATGGGTGCATAAATGAGCGGCGGGGGCGGTTCCAGCAAACCAAGGACGCCAACCACGGGCGGCGGCACTTCTAGCCTGCCTGCCTATGGCAACGCGCCAACGTCGCAGACATTCCAGCCGACGCTGCCGGGCTTTCAAAGCATGTTGGCCGACCAGCTTGCCGCCGGCTACGGCTCGGGCGGCGGTGGTGCACCTGACTTCGCTGCCATGCTGTCCAACATGTATCAGCCGATGAGCCTGATGAACTTTCAGGAACCGATCAGCCAGACGGCGGCCGCATACGACAAGAAGAAGTTTGCCCCGATTGTCACGGGCAACGCCGCGCTGGACAAGCTGTTGATGGGCGGCGGCAAGGTAACGGCGGAAAAGGAGGAGAAGAAGTAATGGCCACTCCCATTCGCCGGCCCGCCACATTCGGCGGCGTCGTCAACCCGTTCCTTCGCGGCAACAACTCGGCCGCAATCGGCGGCGACATGAACGAACAGTTGATGCCCCAGCCCGTGCCTAACCCCCTTGCTGGTGCACCGATGCGGCGCGTTCCGACCGCGATTGAGCCGATGCAGGGCCTTGGCCCGATGGGCGCGCCACAGGTCGCCGCAGCGTCGGCAATGCCCATGCCGCAGGGCCAGCCGGGTGGCGGGTTCATGTCTGGCTTGAAGGGTGGCCTTAACGACTTCCTCGGCGGGGATGCTTCGCTTGCCATGGCAGCGGGGCTTCTTGGCGGCGGCTCGACCTCACAGGCGATCGGGCGCGGCTTCGGCAATGCGCTCCAAACTCGGTCCAAGCCTCCAAGTGGGGCAGATATCCAAGCGTTCCAATTTGCCAAAACCCCGGAAGGCGGCGGGTTCCAGGGTTCGTTTGTGGACTTTATGAAGGTGGGTTCGACGGGTGAATTCGGGCTGACTCCGGTGCCGTACGTTCGTGAAGACGGCTCGGTCGGGTATGGCGTCACAACCAAATCCGGCCAGTTCAAACCTCTCGACGTTCCGGGCGAGGGGATTATGAGCCCCTACCGGCGCAGGCTTGATGAGTCGTCCGGCGGCGAGGCCGGCAAGGCCAAGGGCGGGGCCGAAGCTACCTACAACTCAATGATATCTAAGATGCCGGGTCTGGAACAGGTGGTAAGCTCGCTCGACAAATTAGCAGAGACGGCGACCTATACCTCTGCTGGGCAGATACGCGACCAGCTAAGGTTGGAAACCGGCCAGGAGCCAACCCAAAGTGCTATTGATCGCGCCACTTATATTTCAATGGTCAATAATCAGATATTGCCGCTCTTGCGTGACACGTTTGGATCGCAGTTTACCGAACGGGAAGGGGCCACGCTTCGTGAGACGCTTGGCGACCCCAACCTTCAGCCGGAAGCGAAGAAAGCGGTCCTCAAGTCGTTCATTGAACAGAAGCGCAGGGACGTTAAAGCTGTGGCCCAGCAGGCTGGAATTGATACCCCAGTTCCGGGCGCGCTTGACCCGGCTATAGAAGACCTCGTTAGAACTTACGGCGGTTAGCAATGGCCACAATCGAGCAGCTTTCGGTAGCCCTGCAAAACGCCCACAAGGCTGGCGATGTTGAGGCCGCCAAAAAGCTGGCGGGCGCTATCCGCCAGATGCAGGGCCAGCCAGCCCCGCAGGCCCAGCCGCAACCGCAGCCCGTTGCGCAACCGCAGTTACCGGCACAGCAAGAGCCTACCTGGGGCGAATCTGCCATAGACCTCGCCAAGCAATTCCCGAGTGGAGTTGCTCGCGCGGGCGCTATGGCCGCCGGTTTTCCGGGCGACATGAGCAACCTCATCGGCCAAGGCGTAGGCGCGGCGAGGGACTATCTCTTTGGTGATGTATCACCAGAGCGGCGCGCTCAGATCAATGCGGCGCGCGAGCGTGACAGAATCCTGCCGACTACCAACGAAATCATGTCAACGGCTCATAACCTGACCGGAGTATCGCTACCCGAGCCGAAGACAACGACAGGAGAATATGGGCGCACCGTGGGCGAATTTGCCGGTGCGGCACTAGGACCGGGCGGCCTCATACAGAAGGGCGCCCGCGTGCTGTTTTCCGGCCTCGGTAGCGAGGCTGCGGGGCAGTTGACCGAAGGCTCGGATTTTGAACCATACGCCCGAGTCCTTGGTGCGCTACCCGGCGGCTTTATATCGGGAAGTCGCTCCCCTGTTAAAGTTGCCGCCAAGGGCGCACCAACCGCGCAAGCGGTAAAGCAGCAAACCAAACAGCTTTATAGACAACTTCGCAGCGCAGGAATCCAGTACGACCCGGCGGCGTTCAATGCGTCTGCGGCTCAGATTAAATCCGAGATGATGCGCGAGGGGTTTCGGCCATCGGTCGCGGGCGATGCATTTGCCTATATTGACGATATAGCGAGGCAGTCTAGCCTCGATTTCGACGACTTGAACGGGTTTATCCGCACTGCTGGCGAGGCGCAAAGAGCGGCGGGTCGCACAGGTAATCTGACGCAGGCGAAAGCGTTCGAGTTAATCCATGACAAGCTCGGCCGGTTTGAGCAGCTTGGGCCGTTGGTCGGCGGCTCTCAGTTGCCGCGCGCTCAGGCAAATTCACTCATCAAACAAGCGAGACAGACGGCGCTTAAGAACATTAAACAGCGCGAACTGGATAATATTCTCGCCAATTCCGACACCTATCAATCCGGTGTCGAGGCAGGCATTCGTAACGGCATCAGCAATTTGCTTCGCTCGAAAAAGGGGCGGGGGTTGTTTCGTGGCGCTGAACGGCAGGCGCTTTTAGAAGTTGCTCAAGGGCGCAAGGCTCTGCGTACTCTGTCTAGGTTCGGCTTCGATCTTACCAGTATGTCTGGCAACGCCACCTTCCTGCCGACAGTTGGTGCGATTGGCGCGGGGGCTTTGTTTGACCCGCTCGCCGGGGGAACCCTTGCTGCCGTAGGGACGGGGGCGAAGGCCCTATCTCCGGTCTTGACGAAACGCGCCTTTGACCAAGCCGGCGCGGCCATCAGATCGGGGAGCCTCAACAACGTACCGCGACTGCCGCCCCGGCTTACTCCCATTGGGTCGGCGGCCGGCGTTGGGTTGCTTGGGGCGAATGCACAACTGAATCTGCCGCCCAAGCCCCGATAGCGCCTTCAGCCCTTCTAGGGACCAATAGATAACGGCCGTCGCAAGGATTGCCAAAAAGACGCCAATGACGAGGACGTGAGCTAGCGAAATTGGCTCATCGATGAACACGAAGGCGTCATAGAACGCCACTGTACCGCCAGCGATACCGATCTGCATCAATCTGTAAAACCACTGCATCACTCGGTCGGATGATCCGCCGGCCAGCCGTGGCAGTGGGCTAGCTCGTGGCGTTGGATGGCTGCAATCGTTTCGTCTGGCAGTTCCTCAGACAAGTAAATTTGGCACTGCCACCCCGGATATATCGCGGCGCAGCCAAAGTCCTCAAACTTACCCACAATCCCTGAACACATCCCCGTGACGTATTCTTGGGTTTTGTAGAAAATAACGACCTCGCCTAGCAGTGGTTCATTGAACCACCGAGGCGGCGGCTGAGTAACTTCCCAATATTTGCCGCGCTGATCTTTGACCGCTGCGCCCTCTGCCGGGGCGGCGACTAAAAGCACAAGTGCTGCAATTAAAGCGCGCATGACGAGAATCTAAGGCTTTATCCGAGGCGGTTCAATGGCCAATAGCTATTTAGTAGAAACGGCGACGCCGGGCGGGACAATGATCCGCCAAGGGACCGACGTTGCTATTGGGCGGCTGCACTCGACATTTACGTCAAAGCTCGAAGCCACAATCCGCCAAGCGCGGCAGGAAGGCATCAAGGCGTCGGTTTATTCGGCGTATCGCCCGCCCGGCTACAAGGTCGGCGGCTACGCCAACAAGCGCAATTCGCTGCACGCTTACGGCCTTGCCGTTGACTTCGCTGGCATAGGTCGGCCGGGCTCTACAACCGCGAAGCGGTTTTACGATATTGCCGTAGCGAACGGCCTCCACAATCCATATGGTCCCGCGAACGCCAAGGAATGGAACCACTTCCAACTCGTCCCGCAGAAGGGCCGGCAATTCCTGGCAGCTAACCCGGAACTCGCCAAGACCATAACGGACGCAGGGCCGATCGATCTTGACAAGATGTGGGCGGCGTCTGGCATCCCTGTCACGGGGCTCAGCGACCCGTTTGGGGTAGGCGCTTCCAAGGCCCCGCCCGCCTCTGTTGGCTTTGGTGCCAGCACGATCCGCCCCGGCCAGAAAAGCGATGACGTAAAAGCCCTGCAAACAGCGCTTATCGGCATGGGCGCAAATATATCATCCCCAACCGGCTATTACGGCCCGGAAACCCGCGCCGCTGTAGAGGCGTTCCAGAAGGCCAACGGCCTAAAGGTTGATGGCGTAGTCGGCGACGATACGAAGGGGATGCTCGGCGCTGCGGCGTATGATTCCGTCCCCCTGGAGGCGCGCGACGAAGCCGCTACATTTAAGGCCCAGCAGGAGAACTACCAGCAACTCTCGACCGCACTCGCCCAGAAGGCAGCGATGGCCGCTGCGCCTCGCATTGCCGAGTCCGTAGCGTCGTCCGACCTCGCCCCCGGTCAGGCAATACCCACCCCCCGGATGCGCGCTGCCGGCGACCCAATGTCTACCCCTAACCACCCGGCGTGGGACAACCCACCTCCCGGCTACTATGCCGGTTCGCCTTGGTGGTCACAGCCCAAGCCGGGGGAGCCGGGCGGGATGCCGCTACAGGACGCCCAACTCCAGCGCATGAGTGCCACCCTTGGCGCTGCACCCGGCGCCGGCCCGATAACTGGCGGCATGAGGGGCGGTTATAACCCGGACGCAGCCCAATCAATGGGCCGCGCCAGCGCCAGCCCAGCCGCACGGGCCGAAGCTCTCCGCCAGCAGGCAATCCAGCGCACCGCAAACGACCCCGCGTTCAATTCATCGCTGCTCGGCAACGGCTTGCGCGGCTCGCCCGAAGCCCAGCCTTCGCTGCGCTATAACGCTCCCCAAGGCGGCGGGATGCTTGCTGCGTCCGAAGCGCGGCCTTCGCTCCGCGCCCAGACGGCCGGGGCCAACTCGGCTTTCGCAGATCCCCGCGTTCAGTCGATTGGCAATGCACCGCGCCGCCCTGATTTCGATTTTGCGGTTGGCCCGGCTAATGCTTCCGCCCCTAGCCTTGCCCAGTTCAACGACCGCTTTGGAGGCCCCGCCAACGCCCCGCAGCGAACCGTTATCGGCAATCCGGCCGGCATTGACATGGCCGAACGTCGCCGCTTTACGCCGAACCAGATGGTGGACTCGGTGGAGAGCGCCGCAGCCCGTAGGTACGCCCCCCAGCCGCCCGCCGCTTTGGATTCGGCCCGCAACGCGGCCGCTATGGCCGCCAGCGCAGCCGCCAACGCGCCGACGCGGCAGACTGCCCAGAACATGGCTTCAGCACGTGCCGGGGCATCACAGGCCGCCCTGCAAGCCGCCCGTGCCGCCCCGCAGATCGCCTCTGGCGCGACTGGAGGGGCTCTCAATTTCGCCCCCGAGCCCGCCCCGCCTAAAACCATGTCGGCCGCTCAGTTCGATGCACGGTTCGGCAAGCCGCAACCATTTACCGCGCCCGCGCCATTGAGGCCGACCAACCCAATTGCAGCCGCGCCTATCCCGCGCAGGAACCCGATTGCCGGTCCCCAAGTCGTTCCGCAACAGGCCCCCGGTCCCTTTGCCCAGATCGGCCACCAGATCGGCCAGCTCATGAAAAGCCCGATTGGCAAGGTCGGCCTCGGCCTCCTGACGGGCGGCATTCCCGGCGCAATCATGGGCGTCGGCAAGACGATGCTACCGCAAGTGAAGCAAGCGTTTACCGGCGTCAACACGGGCGGCGTTCACCCGACATCCGGGCTGAGCAACGTCCGTTCCAATAGCGCCAACTTCAATTCGACCTCGGGCGGCTCTCGCAACGATTACACGACCGGCACGGACAGCCGTGGCCGCACTCAGACCAGCTACACGGACTCCAAGGGCCGGACGCACACCTTCCGCAGGGAAGGGAACAAATCCCGCGTGGTCGTCGGCGCAAGATAAGAGGACAAATCCATATGGCAGCGGGCATCGACGACTATAGCATTACAGCCGCGAGCAATACGTCGCTCAACAGCATGGCGGTCACAGACTCGACTGTGCCGTCGAGCCTCGACAACCTCATCCGGCAACTAATGGCCGACACTCGCCGGTTTGCCAATGATATCGGCGCGAAGGCGGTTTCTGCCGGCACCGACACGGTAACACTCACGACCGAGACGGTTCTCACCGCTTATGCGGACGGGACCATGCTCGGCTTTATCGCGGGCGGAACGAATACCGGCGCGACAACGCTGAACGTCGATGGTGTCGGCGCGAAGGCAGTTGTAAAGGCTGGTGGCACTGCTCTTGCGGCGGGCGACATTGTGTCCGGCATGGCTGTGCATGTCGTCTATGACGCCTCCCAGGGCGCGGGGTCGTGGATGATGCTTAATCCACAGCCGTCGACCTCCCTCACCACGCTTAGCACCGCGTTTTCCCCGGCATCGGCATCGGCTGCGGCTTATCTTGATCTCGCCGAGGATACCGACAACGGGACGAACCGGGTCCGTCTCTCTGGCGCGCAGTCAACGGCCGACGTGACGATTACGCTCCCTGCGACAACCGGCACGGCGGCGCTAACCTCCGACTTCATCGGCCAGCAGACAATCTGGGTTCCGGCTGCCGCTATGGAGCCACGGGTTACGACTGCCCCGGCAACCTCTGCCGCAGTCGAGATCGGTACTTCGCTTATCGCGCTTCGCACCCTGAACTTCGCCACCGATGCGGACGACCATGCCGGCTTCGCTATCCAGATGCCGAAGGGGTGGAACGAGGGAACAATAATTGCGCAAGTCGTCTGGTCAACGGACGGCACGCAGACGGCCGGCAATGACGGTGTGGCGTGGTTCATTCGGGCCGGCGCCTATGCGTCGAGCGACCTCCTGACCACCGCGCTCGGGACTGCAATCGGCATAACCCAGGACCATTCCGCCACCGCCAACGATGTGATGATAACCAGCGAAACCGCTGCGATTACCGTCGCCAATGCGAGCGCGGAGGAGTGGGTTTACTTCGAGATTTATCGCGACGTTTCCGACGCTGCGGACGACCTGGATATAGCGGCGAGACTGCATGGCGTGAAAATTCACTACACGGTGGACGCGGGGAAAGATGACTAAATACGCACACGTTAAAGACGGCGCTGTCTATCGCATCATCGACCTGACCGATGACGAGATAGCGGCCATCCCCGCGCACAAGGCGGCTTATTTGCTGCCTTACGTCACGGTTGCCCGCCCGGCTTATGATGCGGCAACGCATCACCCGCCCGTGCGCCTTCCCGATGAAATCCAGCCAACGCTGGTGACCCAAGCTTGGGCCGCGCCGGTAGCCAAGACAACCGAAGGACTGGACGCCGAGAAAGACGCGACTATCAACCGCTTCGACACGCTCGCCTTCAAGGTGCTGTTCAACCATGAAAACCGCATCCGAACGCTGGCCGGTCAGGCGCAAGTGACGGCCGCACAGTTCAAGTCCGCGCTGAAG
>CAMCUA010000099.1 GCA_945878455.1 Asaia bogorensis
GTCATCTTCGGCAACGACTTGCCTTTGGCGTTGATTTCCGGGCCTTGCCAGATGGAAAGCCGCGACCACGCCATGGACATGGCCGGCGCCCTGAAGGAGATCGCGACGCGCTTCGGCGTTGGCTTGATCTATAAGACTTCCTACGACAAGGCGAATAGGACCAGCGTCAACAGCGCGCGCGGCCTGGGCCTGGACCGGGCCATGCAGGTCTTCGCCGAAATTCGCGAGAGCATCGGCATTCCGGTGCTGACCGACGTGCATGAGGCCGATCAATGCGGACCCGTCGCCGAGGTGGTCGACGTGCTGCAAATCCCGGCTTTCCTGTGCCGGCAGACCGACCTGCTGCTGGCCGCCGGGCGGACGGGCAAGCCGATCAACGTCAAGAAGGGTCAGTTCCTGGCCCCCTGGGACATGGCCAATGTGGTGGCCAAGATCGAGACCACAGGCAATCGCGACGTACTGGTCTGCGAGCGCGGCACCAGCTTCGGCTATAACACCCTGGTCACCGACCTGCGCTCGCTGCCGATCATGGCGAAGACCGGCTGTCCGGTGGTGTTCGACGCGACGCATTCGACGCAGCAGCCGGGCGGGCTAGGGGCGGCATCGGGCGGCCAGCGGGAGTTCGGTCCGGTGCTGGCGCGCGGCGCGGTGGCGGTCGGCGTTGCCGCCGTCTTCATGGAGACCCACCAGGACCCGGACAAAGCGCCGAGCGACGGCCCGGTGATGATCAAGCTGAAGGACATGGCCGGCGTGGTCGAAACCCTGGTCGCCTTCGATCGCATCGCCAAGGCCCGGCCCGTCGCGATTTAGTCGATCCTTTTTTTCGGATGTTCACCGAGCCCGAGCGGGGGCCGATTGGGAAGGCCGATGGGTGATGGCTGGACGCCAAAATAGGCCCTTTCCGGGCATCGGGCTGATGCTGGCGGCCGTCGGCCTGTTGGCGGTCATGGACATGATCGTCAAGGTCATGATGACGTCTGGCCACTCGGTTTTCCAACTCCTGTTCCTGCGTAGCGCGATCATTGTCATGCTACTCGTGGCCTTGCTGCCGAGATGGGGAGGCTTTGCCGCGCTACGTACCGCCAGGCCGGCACTGCTGTTGCTGCGCAGCGTTGCCGGCGCCGCAGGCGCCTTGCTGTTTTTCGCCGCACTTCGCTATCTACCCCTTGCCGACGCCGTCGTCGTGGCTTTCGGCTCAACCTTCATGATGACCGCATTGTCGGTGCCGCTGCTCCACGAGAGCGTGGGGAGGCAACGATGGCTGGCGACAATCATCGGGTTTATCGGCGTGCTGATCGCGGTTCGGCCGGGCGGCACGTTTCATCCGGCAGCTCTTTTGGCCATCGCCAGCAGCTTTTGCCATGCGCTGATGATGGTGCTCGGCCGCTGGCTGGGAACAAGCGAGCCTTCATACCGGCAGGTGTTCTATTTCAATGTGGCGCTGGGGCTGATGACGCTGCCGACGGCGGTGGCGAATTGGGCGCCGATGACATCGACGGACATGCTGTTGCTCGGCTGCATCTCCGCGCTGGCCTTTGCCGCACACTTTTGTCTGACATCGGCCATGGTGCAGGCACCGGTCGGGGTGGTTGCCCCGTTCGAATATACGGCTTTGGCCTGGGCGGCGGGGCTTGGCTATTTGGTGTGGGGCGATGTTCCCGACGCGGCCGTTCTCGGCGGCGCGACCATCATCGTGCTTTGCGGCCTTTATATTCTGCGCCAGGAGTCTTTGCGGCGGACGCTGCCGGGCAGAGACGATGCAACCGCCGCGTAACTTGCGCAGCTCGATGCCAAGGACTAAACCGAGATCGCCAGCCACCGCCCGTAGCGGATGGACGACATTCACCAGCAGGAATTGTAGGCCATGACCGATATCGTCGAGATCGCCGCCCGCGAGATCTTGGATTCCCGCGGCAATCCCACCGTCGAGGTGGACGTGCTGCTGGAATCCGGGGCCTTTGGGCGGGCCGCCGTGCCGTCGGGCGCCTCGACCGGCGCCCATGAAGCGGTCGAACTGCGCGATGGCGATGCCAAGCGTTATGGCGGCAAAGGCGTGCTCAAGGCCTGCCAATGGGTGGAGGGCGAGATTTACGACGCGCTGTCGGGCATGGATGCCTACGATCAGGCACGCCTCGACCGGCTGATGATCGACCTGGACGGCACCGCCAACAAGTCGCGCCTGGGCGCCAATGCCATCCTCGGCGTCAGCCTGGCCATCGCCAAGGCGGCGGCCGAGGATTGCGGCCTGCCGCTGTACCGCTACCTGGGCGGCGTCAACGCGCGGGTTCTACCGGTGCCGATGATGAACATCATCAACGGCGGGGCGCATGCCGACAATCCCATCGACATCCAGGAATTCATGATCGTGCCGGTCGGCGCGCCGACAATGGCGGACGCCGTGCGCATGGGATCGGAGGTCTTCCATGCGCTGCGCAAGCAGTTGTCGGAAGCCGGGCACAATACCAACGTCGGCGATGAAGGCGGCTTCGCACCCGGCCTGAAAAGTGCCGACGAGGCCTTGAGCTTCATCGTGAAAGCTATCGCCAAGGCCGGCTATAAGGCGGGCGACGACATCATGCTGGCGCTCGATTCAGCTTCGACCGAATTCTTCCGCGACGGGCGTTATCGCATGACCGGCGAGGGCAAGGACCTGGACGCGGCTGGCATGGTCAAATTTTACGCCGACCTGGCCAAACGCTATCCCATCGTCTCCATCGAGGACGGCATGGCAGAAGACGATTGGGCCGGCTGGAAGGCGCTGACCGAGGCCATGGGCGAGCGCGTGCAACTGGTCGGCGATGATCTGTTCGTCACCAATCCGGAGCGCCTGGCGGAAGGCATCGACAAGGGCATCGCCAATTCCATCCTGATCAAGGTCAACCAGATCGGCACCCTGTCGGAGACCTTGCAGGCGGTGGAGATGGCGCATAAGGCGGGCTACAGCTCGGTGATTTCGCACCGTTCCGGCGAGACCGAGGACGCGACCATCGCCGACATCGCGGTGGCGACCAACGCCGGGCAGATCAAGACGGGATCGCTGTCGCGTTCCGACCGGTTGGCCAAGTACAACCAGCTTTTGCGGATCGAAGAGGAATTGGGCAGCGCGGCGCGGTACGCGGGGCGTTCGATATTGCTTTGACGCTGCTGCACGCCGGGTTGCCAAACCCCGGGTCTTTGCTCGCCATGGGTGACGTCTCTCCAACCATTCGCTAGTATTCCATTTGGATGTGGGCGAAGGGGAGGGAAAGATGCGGCAAACTTATCAAATGATGCGCCAGGGCCTGTGGCGTCATGTGCGCGCGTTCGTTCTTGGTGGCTTGATGCTGATGGGCGGGTTTCATGCGGACGCCGCCGAAGCCGAATGGAAACAGATCCCGCTCGACGAGAGCGACCTCGATCTTTCTTTGCTGCTGCCAGAGTCGGTCTCTATAGGCCGCCTGGAGAAGCAAATTAGTGATAATCACATCACGCTCAATCGCTACATATTTAATAGCGCCGAGGGAATATATTATCATATCGGCTTGGAAACAGTATTTTTTACGATAGTGTAAAAGAAGATATTTTTTCAAAAAATAAATTTGAATATGGTATTACAAAAGCAGTAAAGGGTGATTTGGTTGGTTCGGTTTCCAGCCAAGACTTGGTACATCAAAATTGGAAAATCGGCCGCTGGGCTTTGGTCAATACCAATCGAGGCCCTTGTCTTTTTGTTAAGGCAGGACATCGCCTCAAAGGTCCGCAGGGATACAAAGGCGATAGCCTGGACGATTGGGACACGATCATCGATGCTTGGTATTGCTCAGCCGATGTCACTATCGACAAGTTAGGGCCGGCTATCAGTCGCGCCCGGATTGTCGAAGACCGTGCTGCCCATCGCAAGGCACTGATTGACGCCGGCCGATTGAAGCCACCATCTTAATCCTCCAAACCGTAAGCATTTAATTAACTTAGACAGGGCATTATCGTCTGGGCAGGTAGGGGACCCTGAGGCACGCTGTCGGGGCCGTATATTTGCCGCCGCGTGCCATTTGCCGGATCTGGGTTCCACGTCGATATGGGATTGCTCAACGAGCTGCGAACGCGGGTTCGCTCGATCCTCGGCCCTTTGCTCGGCCTTTGCCTGGTTGCCTATTTCACTTTTCACCTGTTGAACGGCGAGCGGGGTCTGCTCGCCTGGATTCAGATGCGCCAAAACATCGAGGTTGCCAATGCCATCCGCACCGATCTCGCCGCTCATCGGCACAAGATCGAGCATCGGGTCGGACTGATGCGGAGCGAAAATCTGGACCCGGATCTGCTCGATGAACAGGCGCGCTTCCTGTTCAATCTGGGCCGTCCAGACGAAGTCGTCATTTTCCCGAATGCGGCTATGGGTAGAGGTGTCGCAAAACCATAATATTGCGTACCGCTGTCAATTGTGTGGTGCGGCATAGGACGATCCCTGTTGCGTCAATGGGTCATGAGCCGTCTTTCGGAGATGCACCTAGAATTGCTGCAACGTAGCTTTAAACATAATCAAGTTAATTGAAATAACATATTAGAATCCCTGACGATATTGAAACGCTGACGGCTTGTTTGGCGGCCTGGGCTGGTTTAGTCTAGTCCTAATCCTTGGTGGCGGACGGGAGCGAAACTGGCCGTTCGGCACCGCCGTCATCCGTTGGTCGTCTGTCGGTTCGTCCGCGGCGGCACAGCCGAGCCATTCGATTTTCAGGGAGGTCATATGGCGATTGCGACCAAGCGCAAGTCAGTGTCTGCTACCGGTTCGAAGACAGCCGGCGCGCAGCATGGCCCCGCCAAGGCCAGCAAGGAAGAACTGCTCCGCTACTATCACGACATGCTGCTGATCCGCCGCTTCGAGGAGAAGGCCGGTCAGCTTTACGGTATGGGATTGATCGCCGGTTTCTGCCACCTCTACATCGGCCAGGAGGCCGTGGTGGTCGGCTGCCAGGCGGTGGCCAATTCGGTCGATACGGTTGTCACCAGCTATCGCGACCATGGCCATATGCTGGCTACCGGCATGGATTCCAAAGGCGTGATGGCCGAGCTGAGCGGGCGCAAGGGCGGCTATTCCAAGGGCAAGGGCGGCTCCATGCACATGTTCAGCCGCGAAAAGAATTTCTTCGGTGGCCACGGCATCGTCGCTGCGCAGGTGCCGATCGGCACCGGACTGGCCTTCTCCCATCGCTATCGCGGCGATGGCGGGGTGTGCTTCACCTATTTGGGCGACGGCGCGATCAATCAGGGCCAGGTGGCGGAATCGATGAACATGGCGTCGCTGTGGAAGCTGCCAGTCATCTATGTCATCGAGAATAACAAGTACGCCATGGGAACCTCCATCGAACGGGCTTCGGCCTCGCCCGAATTCTATTGCCGCGGTGAGCCCTATGGCATTCCCGGCGAGCAGGTGAACGGCATGGCCGTGCTTGAGGTCAAGGGCGCAGCCCAGCGTGCCGCCGATCATTGCCGTGCCGGCAAGGGACCCTACCTGCTTGAAATGGAAACATATCGATATCGTGGTCATTCGATGTCGGACCCGGCCAAGTACCGCTCGCGCGAGGAAGTCAGCAAGATCCGCAAAGAAAGAGACCCCATCGACTTGTTGCGCGCCATCCTGGAGGAAGGCCGTTTCGCCGATGAGGCGACACTCAAGGAAATGGACCGGCAGGTGAAAGCCGTGGTCACCGAAGCCGCCGAATTTGCCCAACAAAGTCCGGAGCCCGACCTGAAAGAGTTGTGGACCGACATTCTGATCGAAGCGGCCTGAGCGCCGGGCCAGAAGCGCTCAACCGCCTTACCATCGAGGAAACCGACATGCCGATCCAGGTGCTGATGCCAGCCCTTTCGCCGACGATGACAGAAGGGACCTTGGCCAACTGGCTGAAGAAGGTAGGCGATACCGTATCGTCCGGCGACATTCTGGCCGAAATCGAAACCGACAAGGCGACCATGGAGGTCGAGGCGGTGGAGGAAGGGGTGCTCGGGCGCATCCTGGTGCCCGGTGGAACCCAGGGCGTGGCGGTGAACACGCCCATCGCGCTGCTGCTCGCCGACGGGGAAGATGCCTCGGCGCTCGATGCCGTGCTTGGCGGCTCGATAAACCATGCGGCGAGCCCGTCCGTACCGTCCGCCGCACCGGTTGCGGCAAAACCGGCGACGGTTGCAGCAAGAGGCCCAGTGCCGGTTGCCGCCGACGAACCGGCGCTTGGCGAAACGGCCGTGATGACCGTGCGCGAGGCCTTGCGCGACGCCATGGCCGAAGAGATGCGGCGCAACGACTTGGTCTTCCTGATGGGCGAGGAAGTGGCGCAGTATCAGGGCGCCTATAAGGTTAGCCAGGGACTGTTGGAGGAATTCGGTGCCAAGCGGGTGATCGACACGCCGATCACCGAACATGGCTTTACCGGTCTGGCGGTCGGCGCGGCTTTTCATGGGCTGCGTCCCATCGTCGAATTCATGACCTTCAACTTTGCCATGCAGGCGATGGACCAGATCATCAATTCGGCGGCGAAGACGCTGTACATGTCGGGCGGACAGATGGGCTGCCCCATCGTCTTTCGCGGACCCAACGGCGCCGCCTCGCGCGTCGGTGCACAGCATTCCCAGTGCTATGCCAGCTGGTATGCCCATTGCCCCGGCCTGAAGGTGGTCTCGCCCTATTCAGGGGCCGATCACAAGGGTCTGCTAAAAGCGGCGATCCGCGATCCGAACCCGGTCATCGTGTTGGAGAACGAACTGCTCTACGGGCGCGCCTTCGATGTGCCGACCAGCGACGAGTTCGTGCTGCCCATCGGCCGGGCGAAGATCGAGCGCGCCGGCTCGGACGTCACCATCGTCGCTTTCTCGCTGATGGTCGATGTCGCCCTGAAGGCTGCCGAGACGCTGGCCGAGGCGGGCATCGAGGCCGAGGTCATCAATCTGCGCAGCCTGCGCCCGCTGGACACCGCGACCATCGTCGCCTCGATCAAGAAGACCAATCGGGTGGTGAGCCTGGAGGAAGGCTGGCCCTTCGCCGGGATCGGTGCCGAGATCGCCGCCCGTGTCATGGAAGAAGCCTTCGACTACCTGGATGCGCCCCTGGTACGGGTCACCGGCGCGGATGTGCCGATGCCCTATGCCGCCAACCTGGAACGGTTGACCGTGCCGCAGCCCGAATGGGTGGTCGAGGCGGTAAAAACCGTCTGTTATCGCTAACTCCGGCCGCCGGAAGGGAGGGGAACCCATGCCCATCGAAATCCTGATGCCGGCCCTGTCGCCGACGATGACCGAAGGCAAGTTGGCCAAGTGGCTGAAGAAAGAGGGTGACAGCGTCGTCTCGGGCGACGTGGTGGCGGAGATCGAGACCGATAAGGCGACGATGGAGGTGGAGGCCGTCGACGAAGGCGTGCTGGGCCGCATCCTGGTCGCCGAAGGTACCGAGGGCGTTGCCGTCAATGCTCCCATCGCGATCCTGCTCGTGGACGGCGAGACGGCAAGCGATATCAAGGTGGCCTCGACGGCGAAAGCTACCAGCAAGCCGGCCGCTGCGCCCGCGACGATAGCCCCTGCAGTTTCTGCGCCTGCCGCGCCGTCGCGCGCCATGGCAGCGCCGACGGTGGCTAGCAGTGGACGCCTGTTTGTCAGCCCCTTGGCCAAACGGATGGCTGAACAGGCTGGCCTCGACCTGAGCGGCGTGCAGGGCAGCGGACCAGGGGGGCGGATCGTCAAGAGCGATGTCGAGGCTGCTATACGGGGCGGCGTCCGCCCGGCCGCCGCTATGGCGGCGGCAGCACCCCTGGCTGCGGCACCCGCCATCGCCTCAGCGCCGATGCCGGTCGTCAAGCCGGCGGCGGGGATCGGTTATCGCGAGCAACCTCATACTTCGATGCGTAAAGTGATCGCCCAGCGCCTGAGCGAGGCGAAGCGCAATATCCCGCATTTTTACCTGTCGATGGATTGCCGCATCGATGCGTTGTTGAAGCTGCGCAAGGACCTCAACGCCCGGGCGCCGGAAGGCAAGGGCGGCTACAAGCTATCGGTCAACGATTTCATCGTGCGTGCCGCCGCGCTGGCCATGCGTCAGGTGCCGGCGGTCAATGCCTCGTGGTCGGAGCAAGCCATCTTGCTGTACGACGATATTGACATCGCGGTGGCGGTGGCCACGCCAGGCGGCTTGATAACGCCTATCGTGCGGCAGGCCGACAACAAGGGCCTGGCCCAGATCGCGAACGAGATAAAGGACCTGGCGACGCGGGCGCGTGACGGCAAACTGGCACCGCACGAGTTTCAGGGCGGCAGCTTTACCATTTCCAACTTGGGTATGTACGGCGTCACTAATTTTTCGGCGATCATCAATCCGCCGCAGTCGGTCATCCTCGCCGTTGGTGCTGGTGAGCAACGCCCGGTTGTTACCGATGGCGCCTTGGCCATCGCCACGGTGATGATCTGTACGCTGTCGGTCGATCACCGTTCCGTCGACGGTGCACTGGGAGCGGAATATCTTGCCGCCTTCCGCAAGTTGATCGAAGAACCGCTGACCATGCTGCTGTAGGAGGCCAACCATGGCCGATACGTCGTTCGACGTTGCCATCGTCGGCGGTGGACCAGGTGGTTATGTTACCGCCGTCCGCGCTGCTCAGCTCGGCTTGAAGACAGCGTTGGTCGAACGCGAGCATCTGGGCGGCATTTGCCTTAACTGGGGCTGCATTCCGACCAAGGCGCTGCTGCGCACGGCTGAGGTCTACCATCTGATGCAGCATGCTGGCGACTTCGGCCTGTCGGTCACCGGGGCCAGCTTCGACCTTGAGAAGGTGGTTGGCCGATCGCGGGCGGTGGCCAAGCAACTATCGCAAGGCGTGCGCGGATTGATGCGCAAGAATAAAATAGCGGTCTTCGACGGTCACGGCATGCTCAACGGCAAGGGCAAGCTGCACGTCCACAAGGACGGCAAGGGTCTCGCCGACCTGAGCGCCAAGCACATCGTGCTGGCCACCGGGGCACGCGCCCGCTCGTTGCCAGGGCTGGAGCCCGACGGCAAGTTGATCTGGACCTATAAGGAAGCGATGGTGCCGGCGAGCATGCCGAAGTCCTTGCTGGTCGTCGGCTCTGGCGCCATCGGCATTGAGTTCGCCAGCTTCTATCGCGACCTGGGCGCCGAGGTGACGGTGGTCGAGGTACTGCCGCGCATCCTACCGGTCGAGGACGAGGAGATTTCGGCCTTGGCTGAAAAGGCCTTCAAGAAGCAAGGCATGAAAATTATCACGGGCGCCACGGTCAAGGCCCTGCGCAAAGGCGCCGGCAGCGTCACCGCCACCGTCGAGGCAGCCGGTGCGACCACCGAGATCACTGTCGAGCGGGTGATAATGGCGGTTGGCATTGTCGGCAACGTCGAGAATATCGGCATCGAGGGCACCGGGGTGAAGGTCGACCGCACACATGTAATGGTCGATGAATATTCGCGAACCGGGGAGCCCGGCGTCTACGCCATCGGCGACCTTACCGGGCCGCCCTGGCTAGCGCACAAGGCCATGCACGAGGGTGTCATCTGCATCGAGAAGATTGCCGGGGTGAAGGGCGTCCATCCGATGAACGCCGGTAATATTCCGGGCTGTACCTACTGCCGGCCACAGGTGGCCAGTGTCGGCATGACGGAAGCCAAGGCCAAGGAACAGGGCCGGCAGGTCAAGGTCGGCCGCTTCCCGTTCATCGGCAACGGCAAGGCGATTGCGCTGGGCGAGGTCGAGGGTTTGATCAAGACGGTGTTCGACGCGAAAACCGGCGAACTGCTGGGCGCCCATATGATCGGCGCCGAAGTCACCGAACTGATCCAGGGCTATACCATCGCGCGGACGCTGGAAACCACCGAAGCGGAGCTGATGCATACGGTGTTTCCGCATCCGACCATATCGGAAGCCATGCACGAGGCGGTGCTTGACGCCTACGGCCGGGTACTCCACATCTAATTTATGGCTAAGATCGAAGTCCTACGCCACCCGGAGAAGGCCAAACGGCCCGAGAACCCGCCGCTGCGCAAGCCGCCGTGGATCCGAGTGAAGGCGCCAACCTCGCCGGTTTACGGCGAAACGCGGCGCCTGATGCGCGAACAGAAGCTGCACACTGTCTGCGAAGAAGCCGCCTGTCCCAACATCGGCGAGTGTTGGGCGCAGAAACATGTCACCGTAATGATTCTGGGCGACATCTGCACGCGCGCCTGCGCTTTTTGCAACGTGGCGACGGGTAAGCCGGGCGCCGTCGATCCCAATGAGCCGGATCATGTCGCCGCCAGCGCTGCCATCCTGGGACTGCGCCATATGGTCATTACCTCGGTCGATCGCGACGACCTCGACGATGGTGGTGCCAGTCAGTTCGTGCGCTGCATTGAACGGCTGCGCGACGTATCGCCAGCGACGACCATCGAAATTCTGACGCCGGATTTTCGCGGCAAGACGGGTGCGCTGGAAATTGTGATCGCCGCCGGTCCCGACGTGTTCAACCATAATCTGGAGACAGTACCCCGGCTCTATCCAACAATCCGGCCCGGTGCCCGGTATTTCTATTCATTGCGCCTGCTCGACGACGCGAAACGCTTGCGCCCGGCCGTCTTCACCAAGTCCGGTATCATGGTCGGCCTAGGGGAGGAGCGTGGCGAGGTCTTGCAGGTGATGGACGACCTGCGTTCTGCCGACGTCGATTTCCTGACCATCGGACAATATCTGGCGCCGACCACGCGGCATGCGCCGGTGGCTGGCTTCGTTACGCCCGAGGAATTCGAGGAATACCGCAAATTGGCCTTGGCCAAGGGCTTCCTGCTGGTGTCGGCGTCGCCGCTGACGCGTTCTTCCTATCATGCCGATTCCGATTTTGAGAAGCTGCGCGCGGCGCGGCTCGCCCGCCTGGCCGGCGGCTGAAGTCCATGCCGACCCATGCCGAAAAGCGTATCCTGCCGCACACTCAGGAACAAATGTTCGACCTCGTCGCCGATATCGAACGCTATCCGGAATTTCTGCCCTGGTGCGTCGGTGTGCGGGTGCGCCGGCGAGAGGAAAGCCGCACGCTGGCCGATATGATGATCGGCTATAAAATGTTTCGTGAGCGCTTCACCTCGCTGGTGACCTTCGACCGGCCGCAACGCATCGACGTGCAGTATTTCGATGGGCCGTTCAAGCAATTGAACAATCACTGGATCTTCCGCCCGCAGAGCGAAACGTCGTGCGAGATCGATTTTTACATCGACTTTGAATTCCGCTCGGCGATGTTGCAAAAAGTGATTGGCGCCGTCTTCAACGAGGCCGTGCGCCGCATGGTTTCGTCATTCGAGAAGCGG
>CAMCUA010000100.1 GCA_945878455.1 Asaia bogorensis
CATCACAAACTACACGGCCCGCGATATCGACGAGATCACATGGGCCGTCAACTCAACGCCCAGAAAATGCCTCGGATACAAAACTCCCGCCGAGGCATTCCTTGAAAACATCAGGTGTTGCACTTGACGTGAGAATCCAGCGCCTACCGCTGTTATCCCGCAACAGGCTGTCGAATTGACGGCCAACGCCGTCGGCTACCTGCGTGTAGGCTTCTTCGGCATCGGCCTTCGCCGCAGTCTGACTTTGGTGATAGACATCCAAGAGGATGATGGCACTGGTCAGAAAGATCAGACCAGCGGTTGCCAAGGTTAGGTAAACACGGAAAGGTATTCGCCTGCCGCATCGAGTGCGATCGCGCATAGTTTTCGCTTCCGGATGACTGAGGGATGTTGGGCCTATTCTTACACGATGGTCGCAGCTCAGAAGGATCAACTCTGGACCATGGGGCGCAGGCAACGCCCGTTCGGCCCCGATGTTCCTGCTACGTGTTCAAATCTCCCCTGATTAACCAGCTTCGTGGGATATTCTACACCTACGCAGTTCTGACGAAATAGTTCGGGTCTCTACTTAGCAACAGGACCACTTTCAACAGAAGGCCTGTTTCAATCGCTCCAGAAGGGCTTAAAAAAATGCCCTGGTTCAGTGAAGAAAAACTACGGCGCGATTCACTTTTATTACATAGAAAAGCCGCCCTATTGTGGGCGGCTTTTCCATTGTCAGACCGTGGCCCCAAAACCGGACCGGGAGAATCGCCTCAGGAGAAACAGGCTCTTGCTGCGGCGACGACCCAGGTCCGTATGGCCAATGGCCTTGAGTGACAATAAGACACTGGATCACCTCCTTTCTGTTGTTGATACCGAAACGACAGTATGACGGGCATGGTTCAGCCCGACAAGGCGCTGGATGATCCCATTCCGGGAGCGCCACGCACTGGCAATTGGGTGCATTTTCGCGTTAACATGGTGGCAACGCCGCGAGATGAGGAGGAGATGACGATGCCCCACACGCTCGAAGAGTTCGCCGCTGCCTGCCAGGGTTTCCTGTCCGCAGATCCCGGCCGCGGCGGCCGTGAAAAGGTCCGCAACATGCTCCAGCATCTATTGGTCGATGAAGACTTTTTGGCCAAGCATCTGGGGCCGGACAATAAGACACCGAAACAGGTGATCTACGAAGACCGCAAGCTCGGTTTTCAAATCCTCGCCCATGTTAACGAGGACGCCTGCGAAAGCCCGCCGCACGATCATGGCACTACCTGGGCGATCTATGGCCAGGCGCGGGGCGTGACCGAGATGCGTGAATATCGTGTCATTCGGCCCGGCAGCGAAACCCAACCGAAAGAGGTTGAAGTCGAAAAGACCTACCAAATGACCCCCGGCGTGGCGGTCATTTACGACGAATACAAAGTGCACTCGCCGAAGCGCTATGGCCCCACCAAACTGATCCGCATCACCGGTTGGGATGTCGACAAGCTGAAGCGCAGCCGCATCGCACTCGCCCCCGAAGCCGTTCCGGCGGAGTGATCGGTAAACCGACCGAAGTTCCCGTCGAGGCCTTATTGTTCGACCTCGGCGGGGTATTGCTCCGTATCGATTTTGGCCGCGTCTTCGCGCGCTGGGGGCGGGAGGCGTCGTGTGCGCCTGCCGAACTGGCGGCTCGCTTTGCCATGGACGAGGCTTATGCCGCTCACGAGCGGGGCGAGATCGACTTCTCCGCCTACTGCCGGCATTTGCGTCACGAACTCGGTATTGCTCTCGACGATGCGGCGATGCTCGAGGGTTGGAACGATATCTTCATCGGGCCCGTGCCCTGGATCGATGAGGTTCTGGCCGAAGCGTCCAGCCGTTGGCCCCTCTACGGCTTTTCCAACACCAATGCGGTGCATCGGACGACATGGACGGCCCGCTTCGGATCGCTATTGTCGCCGATACGGGAAATTCACTGTTCCCATGTGCTGGGTATGCGCAAACCCGATCGAGAGGCCTATTGCCATGTTGCGAGGCTGATCGGCGTGGCGCCCTCGGCCATACTGTTTTTCGACGACTCGCCGGAAAACGTAGCTGGCGCGACGGCCGCGGGGCTGCGGGCGCGATGGATCGATCCCGGAGGCGACGTAGCGATGCAGCTTCGCTCCGCCCTCAATTCCGTGGCTTGACCCCAGGCGCCTGGACTCCGACATTTCAACGTACAACCATGCAAATGGGGAGGAAGAAACCGATGATCGAGCTTTATTCTTGGGCAACGCCCAACGGCCATAAAGTCCATATCCTGTTGGAAGAAACGGGCCTGCCCTATACCATCCACCCGGTGAACATCGGTGCCGGCGATCAGTTCAAGCCTGACTTCCTGAAGATCAGCCCCAACAACAAGATGCCTGCGATCGTCGATACGGAGGGTCCCGATGGCAAGCCGATCTCGATCTTTGAATCGGGGGCTATCCTTCTTTACCTGGCGCAGAAGGCCGGCATGTTCCTGCCCAAGGAACCGCGTGCCTATTGGGAGGTGATGCAGTGGCTAATGTTCCAGATGGGCGGCGTCGGGCCGATGTTCGGCCAGTCCAATCACTTCATGCATTATGCGCCGGAGACGTTCGATTACGCCATCAAGCGCTATCGCAACGAGGTTGGCCGCCTGTATAACGTCATGGATCGCCGGCTGGTGGATCGGAGCTTCATCGCCGACGATTATTCCATTGCTGACATGGCGCTATACCCTTGGTGCCAGGGCTTCGAGCGCCGTGGCCAAAACCCAGATGATTTCCCCAACGTCAAACGTTGGGTGGCGACGGTGGCGGCGCGTCCGGCCGTGCAGCGCGGCATGAAGGTGCTGACCGACCAGCGCCGTGAAGGGCCGCACACGCCCGAGGAATGGAAGATATTGTTCGGCGAGCAGCAGTACGTACGCCGCTGACGCCGCACTATGGAATGGGGACGGTCGATGCATCTCGACATCTACTCAGACACGGTCTGCCCCTGGTGCCTGATCGGCAAGCGCCGCTTGGAAAGGGCTCTGGCGCTGCGACCTGAACCAGGGCTCACGGTTCGCTGGCAGCCGTTTCAGCTCAATCCCGGTATGCCGGTGGAGGGCATGGCCCGCGCCGAATACGTGGCGATGAAATTTGGCGACCGCGGTGGCGACACCTATGCCCGAGTCCGGGGTGCTGGTGCCGAAGACGGTATCGCCTTCGCGTTCGAACGCATCGCCCGGCAGCCGAACACTCTCGACTCGCACCGATTGATCGATCTGGCCTGGCAGGCGGGATGTCAGGACGCCGTGGTCGAAGCACTGTTTTCAGCCTTCTTCCTGGAAGGCCGTGACATCGGCGACCGCGCGGTGTTAACCGCCGTGGCGAAGGCCGCCGGCATGGATGGTGCGGTGGTCGCCCGTTATCTCGACAGCGAGGACGGTGACGAACTTATCGGGCAGAAAGATGCCGCTGCCCGCGGTGCCGGCATCAACGGCGTGCCGTTCTTCGTGCTCGAAGGCACGCATGCTCTTTCCGGGGCGCAACCGCCGGAAATTTTCCACCGGCTGTTCGATCATGGGCGGCAGAAGGCGGCGGATCCTGCCGTTGTTTCCTGACCGCAGGCTCAACGAGCGTTTTCTTTCCCAGGAGCCATCGCCCTGGGGTGGGCTCAGGCGGATGTGCCGGCAGCCTTTTCAATGGCTCTCGCGTGGCACTGGGGCGCCGCTCTTGCCAACCAGGAAGTCCAGGTCGGCGCCGCGGTCCGCCTGCAGCACTGTGCGATGATATAGCGCCACATAGCCGCGCCCGTAGGGCTCCGCGGGAGGCTTCCACTCTGCGCGGCGGCGGGCCAGCTCGGCATCGTCCACTTCCAGGGTCAGGGTCCGCTTGGCGACGTCGAGCGCGATCATGTCGCCGTTCCGCACTAGAGCCAAGGGGCCGCCAACCGCTGCTTCGGGCGCCGTGTGCAGCACCACGGTGCCATAGGCGGTACCGCTCATCCGTGCGTCGGACACACGCACCATGTCGGTGATGCCCTTCGCGATGAGCTTCTTCGGCAGCGTCATATTGCCGACCTCGGAAAATCCGGGATAGCCCTTGGGGCCGCAGTTCTTCAGCACCATGACGCAGGATTCATCGATGTCGAGCGCCGGGTCGTCGACGCGGGCATGATAATCCTCGATATCCTCGAACACGACGGCCCTGCCACGATGAGTCATTAACGCAGGGGTCGCCGCTGATGGTTTGAGAACGGCGCCATTGGGCGCCAGATTGCCGCCCAGCACGGCAACGCCGCCCTTCTCCTTGAAGGGTTGGGCATAGGGGAAGATCACCTTGCGGTCGAAGCACTCGGCTTCCTTGACGTTGTCCCAGATGGTGTGGCCGTTGACGGTCAGGGCATCCTTGTGGAGCTGGCCGTTCTCGGCCAATTCGCGCAGCACCACCGGCAGCCCGCCGGCATAATAGAAGTCCTCCATCAGGTATTGTCCCGACGGCATCAGGTTGACCATGCAGGGAATGTCGTGGCCCAGCTTGTCCCAGTCCGCGAGGTTCAACTCGACGCCGGTACGACCGGCCAACGCGATCAGGTGAACGACGGCGTTGGTCGAGCCGCCGATGGCGCCATTGACGCGCACGGCATTCTCGAAGGCCTGACGGGTCAGAATCTTCGACATGGTCAGGTCTTCCTTGACCATCTCGACGATGCGTCGGCCGGCCAATTGTGCCAGCAACAGACGGCGGGAGTCGGCGGCCGGGATGGCGGCATTGGACGGCAGGCCCATGCCCAGCGCCTCGACCATCGAGGCCATGGTCGAGGCCGTCCCCATGGTCATGCAGTGGCCGACGGAGCGCGACATGCAGGCCTCGGCCTCCGTCATCTGCGCCTGTGTCACCTGGCCTGCCTTCAGCATTTCATCGAGCTTCCAGACGAGGGTGCCGGAACCGACAGTCTCGTCGCGCCAACGACCGTTCAGCATGGGTCCACCGGATACCGCCAATGCCGGCAGGTCGCAGCTCGCCGCCCCCATTAACAGGGCCGGTGTCGTTTTGTCGCAACCGACCAGTAACACAACGCCGTCGATAGGGTTGGCGCGGATCGACTCCTCGACGTCCATGCTGACCAGATTGCGGAACAACATGGTCGAGGGCCGCATCAAGGTCTCGCCCAGCGACATCACCGGAAATTCCAGCGGAAAGCCACCCGCCTCATAGACGCCGCGCTTCACCCGTTCGGCGATGGTCCGGAAATGAGCATTGCAGGGAGTCAATTCCGACCAAGTGTTGCAGATGCCGATGACCGGACGCCCGTCGAACAGGTCGTGGGGAAAGCCCTGGTTCTTCATCCAACTTCTGTGGTGGAAACCGTCCTTGCCTTCGGCGCTGAACCAAGCGGCGCTGCGCCGCTTGACGGGGGGCTTGCTCATTGGGTCGTTCCTTCCGACTGTCTTGGCCGCCGCCGTCGGCCTATGGCTATCGAAGGGGCACTATAGGGGCTCGCTGGCATCGCGGCCAATATGGCGAACCTCATCTTGACTTCGCTGCGACCAGGGCGATGATCCGCCCACATGCGGGAAAACCAATGAATAACCGCGGGAGGATACAGATGAACGAATTCAAGGCACTGATTACCGTGCGCTTCATGTCGAAAGGTGACGAGGGCGACAGCCGCTTGAACAACAACGGCGTCGAAACTGAATTCAACGTCTGGCACGCCAAGCGCACCGAGGACGAGATGATCGCGATCCTCAAGGATAAGGACGCGACGGTCGCCAGTTCCGATCCCTTTACGGCACGAGTGATGGAAAATTGCCCGAAGCTGCGGGTTATCGCCCGCGTCGGCGTCGGCTATGACGCCGTTGATCTGGAGGCGGCCACCCGTTTGGGCATCGCCGTTTGCACGACGCCCGGCCTCAATCATCGCAGCGTTGCCGACTACGCCATGGCCTTGCTGCTCCAAGGGGCGCGCAAGGTATCGGACAATCTGGAGCTTGGCCGCGCCGGCAAATGGGCCTGGGCGCAGGGGCGCGACATGGCCGGGCGCACGTTGGGCATTGTCGGTCTGGGCGCCATCGGCAAGGAAGTGGCCAAGCGGGCGCGCGGTTTCGATATGAAGCTACTGGCCTACGATATTGTCGAGGACAAGGAATTTGCCGCCAGCCACGGGGTCACCTTCGTGTCGCTGGAAACCTTGATGCGCGACAGCGATTTCATCACCCTGCATGCCAATCTCGACAAGACCAGCCACCACATGATCAACGAAAAGACGTTGGGCCTGATGAAGCGCGACGCCTGGCTGGTCAATACCTCGCGCGGTGGCGTGGTCGACGGCAAGGCGCTTTATAAGGTGCTGAAGGACAAGCGGATCGGCGGTGCCGCATTCGACGTCTTCGAAATCGAACCGCTGCCGGCCGACGATCCGCTGCGTACGCTCGATAATCTTTATATTTCACCGCACGCGGCGGGGGCCAGCGACGATGCCCGCATCAATGCCAAGATCATGGCGGCGGACAACGTCATCAATATCCTGAATGGCAAGCCGCCGCGTTCGATCCTGAACCCCGAGGCATTGAAGAAAAAGAGGTCCTGATTGCCAATCGTCGATTAGGCAACGAAGCGGCCATCCAGCTCGTCCTCGATGAAGGCTTGAACCACGTCTTCGAAACGCTCGTCGGCGGTGAAGCCGAGTTCCAGGCCCCGTTTCGGCGCGAAACGGGTTGGCCAGCCATCGATGATGCGTTGAATGAAGGGGTCGGGCTGCCAGCGGATGCGCGCAGCCACGGATTTGCCGGCTACGTTGGTCAGCGCCTTGACCATCTGGTGGACGGTACGGGTGATGCCGGGCAGAGCGACGGTGCGGTTCTTGCCCCAGGCCTCGGCTGGCAGTTCGGCGGCGTGGATAAAGGCATCGACCGCCTTGCGCGCCGACAGCAGCCACATTTCCTGTTCCGGCCCCACCGGGCAGACCGTTTCTTCGCCTTGCAATGGCTCGCGGATGATCGAACTGGCCCAGGTCGAGGCCGCCTTGTTCGGCTTGCCCGGGCGCACGACGACGGTCGGTAGGCGCAAGGCTCGGCCATCGACGAAACCCCTGCGGCTGTAATCGTTGACCAGCAACTCGCTGGCCGCCTTCTGTGTGCCATACGAGGTGGTCGGCGTCGTGTGGAAGCCATCGCCGACGACTTTGGGCATGTCGCCGCCATAGACGGCGACGGAACTGGCCAACACCAGGGTCGGTGCCGTGCCCATGGCCCGGGCGGCTTCCAGCACGTTGCGGGTGCCCTCCAGATTGACCCGCACGCCAAGTTCGAAATCCTGTTCCGCCCCGGCGCTGACCACGGCGGCTAGGTGGTAGACGCAACCGACCTCGCCGTTGAACAAGGCTTTCACCGTGGCCGGATCGCCGATATCGCCGGTACGCAGCTCCAGGCGTGGATCGACCGGCAAGGGTACGGCGGGCGCCGCGACGTCGAACAAGGTTACGGCATCGATGGGGCGTTCCTTGCCGCTGCCATGGGCGAGGGACCCGCGTTGCAACAACGTCATGGCCAGGCGTCGTCCGATGAATCCTGTGCCGCCGGTGATCAGCACGCGCATGTTCGTCTCCTTGCCGCGAAGGGCTTCGATAAGTGTCGTTCTAGCGAAAGGCGGGTTCTTCAAAACTGCGCAACTTGCGCGAATGCAAGCTGTCGGTTCCCGCTTCGCGCAGGATGCGCAGGGTTTCCAGGCCGATAGTCAGATGCTGGCTGATGCGCTCACGGTAAAAGGCGTTGGCCATGCCGCGCAGTTTGATTTCGCCGTGCAACGGCCGGTCCGAAACGCAGAGCAAGGTGCCATAGGGCACGCGAAAACGAAAACCGTTGGCGGCGATGGTGGCCGACTCCATATCGATGGCGACGGCGCGCGATTGATTGAACTGCAAGGCTAGTTCGCGCAGGCGCAATTCCCAATCCCGGTCGTCCGTGGTGAAGACGGTACCGGTGCGTAGGCGCATCTTCATGTCGCGGCCGGTCAATCCGGTGACGGAAGCGACGGCCGATTGCAGCGCCTGTTGCACTTCGGCGATGGGCGGCACCGGCACCCACGCCGGCAGGTCGGCATTCAACACCTGATCGGCACGCACGTAGGCATGCGCCAACACATAGTCCCCCAGCCGCTGCGACCGCCTGAGGCCGCCGCAATGGCCAACCATCAGCCAACAATGGGGGCGTAGCACGGCGATATGGTCGGTGATGGTCTTGGCGTTCGACGGGCCGATGCCGATATTGACCAAAGTGACCCCTTCGCCATCCTGGCGCAGCAGATGATAGGCCGGCATCTGCGGCAGATGGTCGGGTGCCGCGCCGGACGCCTTGGCATCGCTCAGCGCCGGATTGGGCGTATAGACGTCGCCTGGTTCGACGAAGGCGGTATAGGTGTCTCCCGCCGTCACCGCCCGGCGGCCATAGGCGACGAATTCCTCGACATAGCGCTGGTAGTTAGTGAACAGCACAAAGCGCTGGAAATAGTGCGGCGAGGTCGCCGTATAGTGGGATAGCCGCAACAGGGAATAGTCCACCCGTTCGGCTGAAAACAGGGCCAGCGGCCGCGGTTCGCCTGGCGGTGAAACATGATGACCGTTGACGATGCTGTCGTCGATGCGGTTGAGGTCGGGCAGCGGAAATACCCGCTGCAGGTCGCTGGCGTGCTCGGCGGTGATGTCGGAGGTCGCTTCCTCGACCGCGAAAGGTAGCGGAATGGACCGGCTGCTGGTGCCGACCCAAAGGGGTCCGCCATAATTACGCAGCAAGAGGTCGAATTGCTGCCGGTAGTAGTCTGCAAACAGGTGGGGCCGGGTCAGGGTTGTGCCGAAGACGCCGGCGCCCGGTACTCGGCCATAGGATAACAGCGGGTCCGGCGACCCCTGTTGGCCGGCTACGGCGATGCCGACATATGGATAGCGGGCCTCGCCGGCCGGGGTAGCCCGATCGCCGGTGGCGAAGCGAGCGAAGCGCTTGCGCAGGACGTCGATCCCTGAGCGATAGATGGACTCGACGCGCCGCAAGGCCGCCTGGGCGTCGTTGAAGGCGCGTAGATCGGCGACCCGCCCATGACCGGTGGTATCGATGTCCATAATCCGGCTTCCCCTCCAGCGAAAGCAGAGCTTGCCATCAACCGCACGCCGGAGGAACGGCCAACCTGTCGCCGAGCTATTCCGCCGCCAGGTTCAGCCCTGCACCATGGAGACGGGCAGGGGACCCTTGCCTTGCGAAACGCGCACGATGTTTTCGAAGGCGACTGCCATGCGCCGCGTCCAGGTGTCGATGGTCGTGCCGGCGATGTGCGGCGTGACGACGACGTTGTCGCGTCCGAACAGGGGGCAGTTCGGGCCGACCGGTTCGGGGATGAACACGTCCAAGCCGGCACCAGCGATCCGGCCCTTGTCGAGGGCGGCGATCAGGGCGTTTTGGTCCATGACTTCGCCGCGTGCTGTGTTGATGAAAATCGCCGATTTCTTCATCTTGGCAAACTGCTTGGCACCGAACAGGCCGCGCGTGCCTTTGTTCAGGGGCGTGTGCACGGTAACGATGTCGGAGGTTTCCAGCAGTTTATCGAGGGTCATGCGCTTGGCCTTGAGCGCCTTGGCGACGGCGGGTTTGGCGGCGTTGACGTCGAAATAGGCGACATTGGCCAGGAAGCCGTTGGCCATGCGGGCGACGTCCTGACCGATCTTGCCGAATCCGACAATGCCGACCTGCTTGCCGCGCAATTCGCGCATGCTCAGGGCTTCTTGATGGCCGAGCCACTTTCCGGCGCTAAGAGCGTTGTGGTGCAAAGGTAGCTTTTTGTAGACCGACAAAATCAACATGATGGTGTGTTCGGCGACCGTCGGGCCGTTGGCGCCGCCGTTGTTGGCCACGGGAACCCCGGCCGTTTTGAATTTCGCTAGGTCCAGCCTATCGAATCCAGCACTGAGCAGCTGCAGCAATTTGAGCGACTTGGCGACGTCGAGGTCGTTGAAGGCCAGGCCGTATGTTATGATATAACTGGCGGCTGCGACGATTTTGCGGCGCTTCGCATCGCTCTCGCCGGGCTTGCAGACGGTCAGGGTGAAGCCCTTGGGCGTCTGTTGCTTGGCCGCCTTGACGACGATGTCGGGGATGCTGCCCGGCTTGTAGATCAGGGCGATGTTTCGCCCCGCCGGTGCTTTTCCCGCCGCTGCTTTCGCCGTCGTCGCCGCTTTCGCCGTCGTCGCCGCTTTCGCCATGATCCATTTCTCCCTGGGAATGTTGCCGAGCCGCCCCCGCGATCGGGTACGACCTTTTCTAAGCGAATCGCTGCGCTGATCACAGCGAAAATCGCCGCTGCCGGCAAGCCTACAGGAGGCTGAACAGGCTTTGCGCCAAGCCCCAGGTTGCAGCCGTGGTAACGGCGAGGACAAGCAGCGCCAGCGCTGCGCCGACCAGGGCGATCAAACCGTCGCCTTCGCAGACGGCGATGGCGATGATGGCGGCGCTGATGCCGGGCGGAATGTTGCCGAAGATGGGTATGGGCAGGATCAGCAGGATCGCCGGGATCAGCATGGCGAAACCGATCAAGGCACGGCCGCCGCGGTTCAGCGCGAAGGCTGTTCGCGGCCGGCAGAATCGCTCCATTCTTTCCACGTGCGGAAGGCAGCGATTGACGATACGGTAAAGCGACGGCCGTTCGATTGTTCGACGGGAAAGGACCGCCGGTAACCAGATGTTATCGCGACCGACCATCATGTTTATCGAGATGAATGCGATGATCCAACCCGCCGTCGACGGCACGCCCGGGGGCATCGGCAGGCAGCAGGGCAGGGCGCAGGCGAGCAATATCAGGCCGCAGCCGCGATCCCCCAGCGTCGCCACGATGTCGCCGATAGAGATGCGGCCATCGCCCCCGGTGGCGGCCAGCTGGCGCAGGATCGTCGAGGTGCGCACCGGCACGAGCGCCTTGCCGGCGGCGGTCCGTTTGCGGCAGAGTTCGGTCAATCTGTTTTCATTCCTTTGGGCGCAGCTCTAAACACCGCTGCCCGTTCCCCAAATAACGAGGTAAACAGATAGCATGACGGAATGGCTTTCGTTGATGAGCGACCCGGCGGCCTGGGTCGCGCTGCTGACGTTGATCGCCATGGAAGTGGTGCTCGGCATCGACAATCTGATCTTCATTTCGATTCTGACCAACAAGCT
>CAMCUA010000101.1 GCA_945878455.1 Asaia bogorensis
CAGACAGTTAGTGGCAGTTGGGCCACCGGGTTCCCTCCCCCCGCGAGGGGGAGGGACAGGGAGAGGGGGATTGCCGTTCCGCCTCGCGATCCGACCGGCGCTTACAACTTGTCGATCTCGCGAGACAGGCGGAAGCCGCGCGACGTGACCACGGCCTCGATGCCGCGCATGCGGCGCTCCATGCTGCGGAAGCGATGCGCCAGACCGGAGAAGGTGCGTTCCGGCTCGACCCGCACATCACGCCAGAAGCGTTCTTCATCCGGCGTGCCATAAAGGTAGTTGGGCCGCTCGGCGAGCAGGAAGCCCATGCCTAGATAGACAAGCACGGTGGGGAAAAAGAAAAACACCAGGCCCAACACGAAACCCCAACGGAACCAGGCGGTCGAGATGCCAAAGTAGTCGCCCAAGCCGGCGCAGACGCCGCGCAGCCAGCCGTCGCGGGGATTGCGCTACAGCCGGCTTTGCGACGGATGGCCGCGGCCGCCGTTGCCGGCCCAGACATTGAATTCGACGCCGAAGCGGCGTTCGCCGTGAGGATTGCGGGTGCCGTGGCGGCTGCCCTGATGCCCCCGGGGATCGTCCTGACCCAGCTTGCGACTTTCGTTCATGGCAACAATACTCCCTTCGAATCTAGGATCAGGTCCGCTCGGAACGGTCGCGCCAGCCGGGAACCTCAGCATCCAGAATGCGTTCCAGATTGTGGATACGCTCTTCCAGGCGCGGCGCGCTTTCCCACAGTTCGGCCAGCATCTTCTCATCCTCGGCGCTCAGGGTTTTGGCGGTGCGCCAGCGGGTCACGTAGTGGGCGATGATCCAGACCGGTGCGACCACCGACAGAAAGACCACGATCGGCACGAAAAGAAGCTCCATATCGGCGGTTCCCTTTCAACCAATAGGCCGACGCCTCAGCGCCCGGCCCCGCCGGCCGACAGCTTTTCCTTGAGCCGCGACAATTCCTGTTCGATGGCCGACTCGGTTTCCAGTTCGGCGATCTCTTCGTGCAGCGACTTGCCACGACCGAGATCGAAGGCCTCGACTTGTCCTTCGGCGGCGTCCAGGCGTTTCTCCACCACCTCGAAACGGGCGAAGGCATCGTCGATACGCCCGTCGTGCAGGGTGCGGCGCACCCGCAGCCGGTTCGACGCCGTTTCATGGCGGGCGACGAGGGCTTTCTGCTTGGCCTTGGCCTCCGTCAGCTTTTCCTGCAAGCGCACGATGTCGGACTCGGCCTTGGCCAATGCATCGTCGAGGCGGGACAACTCGTCCCCCAGCATCTCGGTCTCCTCAGCGAGTTTGGCTTTTTCCATCAAGGCGGCGCGCGAAAGATCCTCGCGGCCCTTCGATAGGGCGATCTCGGCCTTGCGCGCCCATTCGTCCTGCGCCGCGCGATAGCGGCCGAGCGAACGTTCGACCTCCTTACGCTCGGCGATGGCGCGGGCGGCCGACGAACGCACCTCGACCAAGGTGTCCTCCATCTCGACGATGATCAGGCAGATCATCTTCGCGGGGTCCTCGGCCCGGTCGAGAAGAGCGGTGACGTTCGAATTCACGATGTCCGACAGACGGGAGAAGATGCCCATGACGGGAGGTCCTTTGCTGCTTTCCAGTGTCGCCCGCCCTGCCTGCGGACGCCTTCTGCCATTTCATAGAGCAAGAGCTATGCCAACTGCAATTATGGCATCTAATGGATTGATATAGCGCTGTAATTCCAACATCTACACTTTTGAAATGCAATGATGTAAAATATCTCTTATTGATTTAAAATAATATTTAGTGATATTCTACATCATATGAATACCGCACTGAGCCCCGACCTGCCGCCATTGATCGGCGGTTCGCCCACCTTCCTCGAACTGATGGAGCAGGTGAGCCGCCTGGCGCCGCTCGACCGACCGGTGCTGATCGTTGGCGAACGCGGTACCGGCAAGGAACTGGTGGCCGCCCGGCTGCAAGGGCTTTCGGCACGCTGGGACCGACCGCTGATCAAGGTCAACTGCGCAGCGCTGTCGGAAAGCCTGCTCGAATCCGATCTGTTCGGCCATGAAGCCGGCGCCTTCACCGGCGCGGCGCGGCGCCGGCAGGGCCGCTTCGAGCGTGCCGACGGCGGCACCCTCTTTCTCGACGAGGTCGCCTCGGCCAGCCCGGCGGTACAGGAAAAGGTGCTACGCGTCATCGAATACGGTGAGTTCGAGCGGCTGGGCGGCAGCACCACCGTGCGCTGCGACGTTCGCGTCCTGGCCGCCGCCAACCTCGACCTGCCAGCGGAGGCCGAGGCCGGCCGCTTCCGTCACGACCTGCTCGATCGACTGGCCTTCGACGTCGTCACCGTACCGCCGCTGCGCGTCCGCCGCGGCGACATTCCGCTATTGGCCGAGACCTTCGGTCATGCCATGGCGGTGGAATTGGGGTGGGACGCCTTCCCCGGCTTTGCGGCGGAAGCCATGGCGGCGCTCGGTAACCATCCCTGGCCGGGCAACGTCCGCGAACTGCGCAACGCAGTCGAACGCGCCGTGGTCCGCTGGCCCGATCCCGAAATCCCGATTGGCGCGGTGAGCCTCGATCCCTTCGCCTCGCCCTGGCGTCCGGGCGCCGAGCCGGCCCGGACCAGACGAGCTACGACGACGGTGGTCGGCTCCGAGCCGGCAACGGCACCCGGCGAACCACTGACGTGGCCGCTCGACCTGGACGCCCAGGTGGCTACCGTCGAGTGCGACTTAATCCAACGGACCTTGGCGGCGCACCACTACAATCAACGCGCCGCAGCCCGCGCACTATCGCTCAGCTACGCCCAACTGCGCGGACGGCTGAAGAAGCATGGGTTGGGCTGACGGACGATATCTAGCGCCATTCAATACATATGCTGGCCGCCGTTCACCGACAACGTCGAGCCGGTGATGAATTCGGCGTCGTCGGCGACGAGGAACAGCACGGCGCGCGAGATGTCCTGGGCGCGGCCCAAACGGCCGATGGGGATGCGGGCGATAATCTTTTCCAGGATGTTGGGCGGTACGGCGCGGACCATATCCGTATCGACATAACCCGGCGCGATGGCGTTCACCGTGATGTTCTTAGCCGCGCCTTCAAGGGCCAGCGCCTTGGTGAAGCCGTGGATGCCTTCCTTGGCGGCCGAGTAATTGACCTGACCGTACTGGCCGGCCTGGCCGTTGATCGAGCCGATGTTGACGATGCGCCCGAAGCTCCGCTCACGCATGGATTCGATGACGCAGCGGCAGGTGTTGAAGCAGCCCGACAGGTTGGTGTCGAGCACCGCCTTCCATTGTTCGTAACTCATACGATGCATGGTGCCGTCGCGCGTGATGCCAGCGTTGTTGACCAAGACATCGACCGGTCCGAGATCGGCCGTGATCTTGTCGATGGCCGCTTTGGTGGCGGAGAAGTCGCCGACATCGAACTGGTAGATGGGGATCCCCGTCTCCAGCTTGAATGCCTCGGCGCGTTCGACATTGCCGGCGAAGTTGGCGGCTACCTTGTAGCCTTTCGCCTTAAGATCTTCGCAAATGGCGCGGCCGATGCCGCGCGTCCCGCCCGTGACCAGCGCCACGCGTCCCATGCAAACCTCCCTTATGCGAACGGACCGCAGCGGCCCGCCCGTTGACCCCAACCATGAAAACTATATCGAGTGCGGTGGATATTCGACCCCGATCGCGCCTGCCCCGCTCACCGTTCGACGCAAAGCGCGATGCCCATGCCGCCGCCGATGCACAGGGTGGCCAAGCCCTTCTTCGCGCCGCGCCGCTGCATCTCGAAAAGCAGCGTGGTCAGCACCCGGGCACCGGAAGCGCCGATCGGATGGCCGAGCGCAATGGCGCCGCCGTTGACGTTGACCTTTGCCGGATCCCAACCGAGGTCTCGGTTGACGGCGCAGGCCTGGGCAGCAAAGGCCTCGTTCGCTTCGACCAGATCGAGCTGATCGGCGGACCAACCGGCTTTCTGCAAGGCCAATCGGCTGGCAGGTATCGGTCCAGTGCCCATGATCGCCGGATCGACGCCGGCCGTCGCCCAGGAAACGATGCGCGCCAGCGGCGTGATCCCGCGCTTGGACGCTGCCATATCGGTCATCAGCACAACGGCGGCGGCGCCGTCGTTGATGCCCGAGGCATTGCCGGCGGTCACCGTGCCGTCCTTGCTGAAGGCCGGACGCAGCTTGGCCAATGATTCAATGGTGGTGCCATGGCGCGGATGTTCGTCGGTATCGACGACGACGTCGCCCTTGCGGGTCTTGACGGTGACGGCAACGATTTCATCCTTGAAACGACCGGCTTTTTGGGCGGCCTCGGCCTTCTGCTGCGAACCGGCGGCAAAGGCATCCTGCTCATCGCGGGTCAGTTGCCAACGTAGCGCCACATTTTCCGCCGTGTTGCCCATGTGATAGCCGTTGAAGGCATCCCACAGTCCGTCCTGGATCATCGTGTCGATCATCTTCGCTTCGCCCATCTTCACGCCGTCGCGCAGGTGCATGCAGTGGGGCGACTGGCTCATGCTTTCATGACCGCCGGCGACGACGATCCCAGCATCGCCCAGGCGGATGGCCTGGCTGCCGAGCGCGACGCTGCGCAGGCCCGAACCGCAGAGCTGATTGATGCCGTAAGCGGTCTTCTCCACGGGGATGCCCGCGGCAATGGCGGCCTGGCGGGCCGGGTTCTGTCCGGCACCGGCGGCGAGGATCTGGCCCATGATCACTTCATCGACATCCGCTGGTGCTACGCCGGCGCGTTCGAGGGCGGCGCGGATAGCGATTGCGCCCAGCGAATGGGCCGGCAAGGTGGACAGTCCGCCGGCAAACGCGCCAACAGGGGTACGGGCCGCGCTGGCGATAACCACATGCGACATGGGATGGTCCTTCCTCTCTGCAAGCCGGGCCAACGACGGCGAGCCGGCGCGGTGATGGCGTGGAGAGGCGCTAGGGCGCGCCCACTTCGCCGTGCCAGCCATGGCATCGGCCATTCATGCAGCTATACCCCCCGGCACCATACAGCGCAAGGGACATGCCGCAACGCAATATGATCATTATACTGTAATAACAAAGACTTATATATTTTTTAGGCCTGCTGCAATAGCCAATCGGCAAGTGGCGCATGGACCAGTTCCGGCCCGCGGCTGCCGGCAACCATGCCGATATGGCCAGCGGCGACGGCCCGGCTATCGCCGCGCGGCAGCGCATGAGCCAACGGCCAGGCGCTTTCTGGCGCGACAATATGGTCGCGGACGGGAATCATCGTCAGGGTCGGCTGGCGGATAGCGGCAGGTTGCACGGCGGTATCGCCGATCTGCCATTCGCCGCGCCCCGGAAGATTATCCAGGTACCAACCGCCAAGCGTCTCGCGGGCGACAGGTGCCGACAAGGGCACGCCATCGTTCAGCCAATCCTCCAGGGCGACGAACAGATCTTCTCCTGCAGTCGCTTGCGTATCCCGGGATGCGAAACGGCGGAACTTTCGAACGGTCATCCATGGATCGAGCGAGGCAAACAAGGCCTGCAGCACATCGACAGGCAAAGCACCGAAGGCGCTTAACATCATTTCCAAACCCGGCATCATCAAGGCCAAGGACTGGCGCTTGGCCGCAGGCAGCGTGGCGAAGTCCCAGGGCGTCGCCAACAGGGCCAGCGCCGAGACGTCGGCCGGGCGGCGCGCCGCCAAACCGAGAGCCAACAGTCCACCCATGCAATAGCCCATTGCCGCAGTTGGCCGACCAGTCATGGCCGTCACCACATCGAGGGCGCGTTCCAAACGGCCGGCGACGTAATCGGACAATCCATAGCCTCGCTCGACCTCTCCGGGTGCATCCCAATCGACGACGAAGGGCCTGAGGCCGGCTTTAGCAAGGTGACGAAGCAGGCTGCGTCCGGGCGCCAAATCGAGCACGTAGAATCGGTTGATCAGCGACGGCACCACGAGGACCGGCACGCCATCGCACTTCCCACCTTGCACGTGGCCGTAATCGAGCAAGCGCGTCGTGCCTTCGGACCAAACGACCGGAATGTCATCGCTGCTGCGCCGCGCGGGATGGGCACGATAGGCGGCAACCCCTTGCAGGAAACGGGCGAAGCGGGTAGCCGCCTCGGCGTCGATAGCCGCTTCAAGCGCTCTTGGGTCGGCGCTGGCCAGTTCCTTGGCGAGGGCTTCGGCTTCCCCCGTCAGTTCGGGACTCCAAGGCCGCCAGCCGGCTTTCAAGAACGGCAAGGCGTTCCTGGAGCTAAGCCACGTTAGGCTCTGCAGCGCCAGATGCAGGCTGAGGGGACGCGGTCCTGACCGGTTCGCTCCGCCGCTCTCCGTTTGCCCCGTCATTCGACTGACCCTTATTCGCCGCCGCAGCAAAGTCGCGAGTGGAAATCGCCACTATATCGGCCATAGCCACCGCACCGATATTCATCAGGTTGGCGGCGCGTTCGGCCATAACCGCTGGTTCTGGGCCGGAGAAACCCGGCGGCATGACCGATCCGTTGGCCAGCGCCGCCACTTGTCGCTCCCACAGGTCGAGGTAGCGCCGCGCCAGATCCTGGTTCCGCCCCGCCGCCGTGGCCGCCTCGCCGGACGTGTTTGAAGCCTTGTGTGACATGTTCCTCCGTTTCCCACGGAACTATAGGCGCCGCAACTCGCCCGCGGAACAATTCATTGCAATGCAACAAAGCGACCTGATACGCTTGAAAACAGTCCATTTTTTGGGAGGCGAGACAATGGCGGAACAGCCCGGCGCCAAGGCCGCACCCATCACCATCAAGAAATACGCTAACCGACGTCTATATAATACGGCGACCAGCAGCTACGTCACCCTCGACCATCTTGCTCAGATGGTAAAGGAAAACAGCGATTTTACTGTCTTCGACGCCAAAACCGGCGAAGACATTACGCGCAGCGTTCTGACCCAGATCATCGTCGAAGAAGAATCGAAGGGACAGAACCTGCTGCCCATCGGTTTTCTGCGCCAGCTAATCGGCTTCTATGGCGATAGCCTGCAATCGTTGGTCCCTGGCTACCTCGACCACACCATGACGTCCTTCGCCAAGAACCAAGAAGAGATGCGCAACTACATGCGCGATACCCTGGATGGCCTTTTTCCGTTCCAGCAATTCGAGGAAATGGGCAAACAGAACATGGCCATGTTCCAGGAGGCTATTAAGATGTTCACGCCCTTCTACGATCCGACCGGCAAACCGGGAACCACCGGCGCCGCCAACACGGGTACCGCCGAGGGTGGTCGACAAGACGCCTCGACGCAAGACGAGGATAAGCGCATCGAGGAATTACGAGCCCGCCTCGAAGCCATGCAGAAGCAATTGGACAACATCTCGGGAGGCAAGTCGTAGCGCGATTCCCGAAGGCCGGAAATACCGTCTCCCCAGCCGGTTACGTCTTCGCTGCTACCGTCGTTTCCTGCAGGCTTTGCGCCGCTTCAAGCGCCAATGGATCGAGGCCGGCACCACCGGCCTGCAGATGCACGGCGAGATCCTTGCGCATGCGTGGATCCCAGAATTTCTTGATGTGATCGGCGGTGGCGGCGACCGCCGCGTCCCCCGGCTGGGCACGAAAGAAGCCAGCAATTTGGTTGGCCATGCGGACGAGTGTCGGGGTGTTCATCGCGGGGCGATCCGTTCTGCGTGAGCGTAGACATTGAAACCTTCGCCTCGGGCGAAAGCGGCGAGCGCGACGCCGCTGCCCTCGGCCAGCGCGATGGCCAGCGACGTCGGCGCCGAAACAGCGGCGATCAATGGCGCGCCGAACATCGCGGTTTTCTGCACCATCTCCATGCTGCACCGGCTGGTGACGACGACAAAACCGTTGGCCGGATCACCGCCGGCGCGCAACACCGCACCGATCAATTTATCCAGGGCGTTATGCCGGCCGACATCTTCGCGTACGGTCGCAAGGACACCGTTGAATCCGGCGAAGCCGGCGGCGTGCACTGCGCCGGTCGTTTCGTTGAGCTGCTGCATCCGCGGCAGGTCGCGCATGGCTCGGTCGATGGCGGCCGACACTATGGCAGGTCCGGGGGGAATCACCGGCAGGGGGCGCAGCACCTGGTCGATCTCGGCAACGCCGCAAACGCCGCAGCCGGTGCGACCGGACAGGTTACGCCGACGCCGGCGGGTCGCCGCGGCGCGATTGGCGGGAATCGCGACATCGACGCGGAAGCCGGCAATGATACCGGGCCCGCTGCCGGTTCCCATCGGTGCAACCGCCGGCGACACGACGACGGATTCGATCTCATCGACCCCCGCAACGATACCTTCGGCGATACTGAAACCGATGGCGAAATCCTCAAGCTCGGCGGGCGTTGCCATCATCACCACATGGCTGACGCCGTTGTATAGAAGCGCCACCGGCGTCTCGACAGCCACTTCCTCGACACCAGGCGTGCGGCGCGGCGGTCCAAAGCGACCGACCGCCATCGGCGTATGCCCTGCGAGCTGCGGCAGCGCGGGTCTGACGCGGGCCAGCATGGCGCCGCTCCCCTACTCCGCCGCCGTGGCGACAGCGATGCGATGGCCCTCTCGGCGGACCTTTTCGGCTTCCTCCTGCCAGGAAGACCAATGATTGGTCGGCCGCACTTCGACCGCCGTCACCTTGTATTCGGGGCAGTTGGTCGCCCAATCCGAATATTCGGTGGTGATGACATTGGCCGCCGACTCGGGGTGATGGAAGGTGGTGTAGACGACCCCCGGCTGGACCCGTTCGGTGAGCACGGCGCGCAGCGTCGTTTCACCCATGCGGCTGGCCAAGGCCACTCGGTCCCCCTCGCGGATGCCGCGCTGCTCGGCGTCGTGCGGATGGATTTCGAGGACATCCTCGTGATGCCAAGCGACGTTCTCGGTACGCCGGGTCTGGGCGCCGACGTTGTACTGGCTGAGGATACGCCCGGTGGTCAACAGCAGCGGGAAGCGTGGGCCGGTGCGCTCGTCGGTCGGCACGTATTCGGTAACGACGAAGTGGCCCTTGCCGCGCACAAAACCATTGGCATGCATGATCGGCGTACCCAACGGATTCTGCTCGTTGCACGGCCATTGTACGCTGCCGACCCGATCCAGCAGATCGTAACTGACGTTGGTAAAGGTCGGCGTCAGGCGGGCGATCTCGTCCATGATCTCGGACGGATGGCTATAGTTCATGGGATAGCCGAGCGCATTGGACAGCGCCATGGTCGCCTCCCAATCGGCAAGGCCGGCCAATGGCGGCACCGCCTTGCGCACGCGGCTGATGCGTCGCTCGGCGTTGGTGAAGGTGCCGTCCTTTTCTAGGAACGACGCGCCGGGCAGGAAGACGTGGGCATAGGCCGCCGTCTCGTTGAGGAACAGGTCCTGGACGATGACGCATTCCATGGCCGCCATCGCCGCCGTCACATGTTCAGTGTTCGGATCGGACTGAACGATGTCCTCGCCCTGGACGTAGATGCCGCGGAAGGAACCGTCGAGCGCCGCATCGAACATGTTGGGAATGCGCAGGCCCGGTTCGCCATCTAGCGGCACGCCCCAAGCAGCTTCGAACAATGCCCGCACCGGCTCTTCCGAAACGTGGCGGTAGCCGGAGAATTCATGCGGGAAGGAGCCCATATCGCAGGCGCCCTGCACGTTGTTTTGGCCGCGCAACGGGTTCACGCCTACGCCGCGCCGGCCGAGATTGCCGGTGGCCATGGCCAAGTTGGCCATGCCCATGACCATGGTCGAACCCTGGCTGTGCTCAGTGACACCCAGGCCGTAGTATATCGCCGCATTGCCGCCGGTGGCGTAAAGGCGCGCGGCAGCGCGAATTTCTTCGGCGGGAACGCCCGTAACCTGGGCCACCCGCTCCGGCGAATTCTCAGGCTGGCGGATGAAGTCCAGCCACTGCTGGAACGCCTCTGTCTCGCAACGCTCGGTGACGAAGGCATCGTCGAGCAGCCCTTCGACCGCCATGACGTGGGCGAGGCCGTTAATCAGCGCAACGTTGGTGCCGGGTTTCAATTGCAGATGATGCATCGCCGCGACATGTGGCGTGTACACCAGATCGATGCGCCGGGGATCGGCGACGATCAACTTGGCTCCTTCGCGCAGGCGGCGCTTCATCGCCGAGGCGAAAACCGGATGGGCGTCGGTCGGGTTGGCGCCGATGACCAGGATGACGTCGGCCTCGGTAATCGAGTCGAAGTCCTGGGTACCTGCCGAGGTGCCGAACGTCGTCTTCAGGCCGTAACCGGTCGGCGAATGGCAGACGCGGGCACAGGTGTCGACGTTATTATTGCCGAACGCGGCGCGGATCATCTTCTGCACCAGGAAGGTTTCCTCATTGGTGCAGCGCGAGCTGGTGATGCCGCCGATAGCGCCGCGTCCATAGGTCGCCTGAATGCGCTTGAATTCGGAGGCGGCATAGCCGATGGCCTCCTCCCACGACACTTCGCGCCAGGGGTCGTGGATGGAGGCGCGGATCATCGGGCTCTTCACCCGGTCCTTATGGGTGGCATAGCCCCAGGCGAAGCGGCCCTTGACGCAGGAATGGCCGTGATTGGCCTTGCCGTCCTTATAGGGGGTCATGCGGACGACACGACTGCCTTGCAGTTCCGCCTCGAAGGAACAACCAACGCCGCAATAGCCGCAGGTGGTCACCACGCTGCGTTCCGCCTGGCCGTGCTGAATGACGCTCTTTTCCATCAGCGTCGCAGTCGGACAGGCCTGAACGCAGGCGCCGCACGAAACGCATTCGGAATCGAGAAAGTCCTCGTCGGCGCCGGCCGAGACGTGGGAGGCGAAACCGCGTCCGTCGATGGTCAGCGCGAAGGTGCCCTGCACTTCTTCGCAGGCCCTGACGCAGCGCGAACAGACAATGCACTTGGCCGGATCGAAGGTGAAATAGGGGTTCGACTCATCCTTGGTGGCAACCAGATGATTGTCGCCAGCGTAGCCATAACGCACGTCGCGCAGGCCGACCACGCCAGCCATGTCCTGCAATTCGCAATCACCGTTGGCGGCACAGGTCAGGCAGTCGAGCGGATGATCGCTGATATAGAGTTCCATGACGCCGCGGCGCAGGCGGGCCAGCCGGTCGTTCTGGGTCGTCACCTTCATCCCCGGCTCGGCAGGCGTGGTGCAGGAGGCCGGCGTGCCCTTGCGGCCATCGATCTCGACC
>CAMCUA010000102.1 GCA_945878455.1 Asaia bogorensis
AGCCCAGGAAAAATCTGGCCCGAGCGCCGTCGTGCGACAGTTCCAAACCGGACTGCTCTCCGTCATGCGGGACGCCGACAAGCTGGCCGTTCGCGAGCGTTACGAGCGCTTGGTACCGCTGATCGAGGAAAGCTACCATCTAACAACGATGGTTCGCATTGCTAGCAGTACGTATTGGGCCCAAGCCACCAACGACCAGAAGCAGCGGCTGCTGTCCGCCTTCAAACGCATGGGTGGCACGACTCTGGCCACCTTGTTCAGCGGCTATTCTGGCGAATCCTTTGAAGTATTGGGCGAACGCAGCGGTCCTCAGGATACCGTGATCGTCTCGTCCCAAATCGTTCGCCCGGATAAGAAGCCAATAGCCATCAACTATGTGACGCGCCGTTACGAAGATCGCTGGTATGTGATCGACGTTATTCTCGATAATTCGATCAGCGAACTCACGGTTCGGCAATCGGAATACCGGTCCGTTCTGCAGAAAAGCGGCATTGAGGGTTTGATCAGCTTGCTTGACGGAAAGGCAAATGAGCTTGCCGCGAGATAGCCGGCCATGCCTTCGGGATTTCCATCGTCTTCGTCGGAGGGTCTGTTTACGCCTTGGCCTTGCCGCGCTGCTTCTTGCCGCCCTGGCACAACCCGTCGTGGCCCTCGAACCCAGGCAAGTCATCCAACAGTTTCAAGATGTTCTGCTGGACACCATGAAGCAGGCCAAGGAATTGGGGATTGTCGGCCGCTACCAACATTTGCGCCCTGAAGTAGAAAAGGCATTCGACATGCCGCGCATGATTCGCGTCGCTTCGGGATCCGCTTGGGGCGACGTTGGAGTCGACAAGAGAAAGGCCCTGGTCGAGGCCTTCACCCATATGAGCACCAGTACCTACGCCTCGCAGTTCAAGGGATATTCCGGCGAGACATTCATCATCGATGGCGTGCGCGATGGGCCGCGGAACACCCAATTGGTGGCGACAAAAATAGTCAAGTCGGACGGTGAGAAAGTACCCATCACCTATGTCCTGGTTGCGGACGAGGACGGTAACTGGCGAATCGGCGACGTACTCCTGGACAACAGCATCAGCGAACTTTCCGTCCGCCGTTCCGAATACGCCGCCATTTTGCGTAAGGATGGGATCGATTCGCTGATAAAGGCCCTGAACGAAAAGGCCGATGGCCTGATGGCCGGGAAGTAGCCGCAAGCCTTCCTAAACCAAATTACCGTTGGTACGGAACCAGGCAATGGCATCGGCAATGGCCTGTCGCGAAGGGCGGTAACTGTATCCCAGTTCGCGGACGGCGCGGTCGGACGAGAAATACATGCGTTTGCGGGCCATCCTTACGCCATCGATTGTGGCGAAGGGCTCTCCCCTGCCCTTCATTCGGACCCATGTTTCCGCCAAATAGGCTAGCGGCATGACCAAACCATGCGCCAAGCGCATCCGGGGCGGCCGGCGACCGGTCGCTTGCGCGATATCCACCAGAATATCGCGCAGGCTCATATTCTCACCACCTAGAATGTAATGTCGTCCCACTTCGCCGCGTTCATAGGCAAGAAGATGCCCGGCGGCAACGTCGTCAACATGCGCAACGTTCAGTCCTGTATCGACATAGGCTGGCATACGCCCGGCGGCGGCCTCGACAATCATCCGACCGGTCGGAGTCGGCTTGACATCGCGTGGGCCGATGGGCGTCGACGGGTTGACGATAACCGCCGGCAGTGCATCATCGGCAATCAGGCGTCGTACCGCTTTCTCGGCCAGGAATTTCGATTGTTTGTAAGGCCCTATCATGTCTGCGAAGGATACAGGCGTGTCTTCGTCCGCAGGAACCCCCGAAGGGTCGATGCCCAAGGTGGCTACGCTGCTGGTATAGACGATGCGCTCGACCTTGGCCCTTAGCGCGGCACGCATAAGGGCCTCCGTGCCATCGACATTCGCCTTGAACATCGCAGCGGGTTTGGGCGCCCATAACCGATAATCGGCAGCGACATGAAAGAGCCCAGAGCATCCGGCAATAGCCAGAACCAGGGATTCCGGCACGAGCAGATCGCCACTCACTACCTCGACGCCAAGATCGCGAATGTTTGCAAGATCGCTTGTCGACCGGGTCATGACGCGGACCGACTTGCCAGCCGCCAACAGGTGCCGCACCACCGACGAGCCGACGAATCCCGATGCTCCCGTAACGAGGATGGTCATGAGTAAGGCCTACGATGTCCTTGGCAGCCTTTGGGAGATTGCGCCGCTGCTTCTTATCAGCTCAGGGGATCGAGAACCATGACGCAGTAAGGCAATTGTGCTATCAACCCCGCGAAAATGGCCGTATAGCGAGTTTTATGCGACGTCGATACGCACGCAAAGGCGCACGCCGCTGCCCGTTCATGCCGATCCATTCCGCCGTTGCCGCCCAGAGGTGCCAGGTTGTCTGATAAAGCCGCAAAATACAAAATTCTGTTGGCGCGTCCGCGCGGTTTCTGTGCCGGAGTCGAGCGGGCCATCGAGATCGTCGAACGCGCGCTCGACCGCTTCGGCCCCCCCGTCTACGTGCGCCACGAGATTGTCCACAATAAGCGCGTAGTCGAATCGCTGCGGGCGAAGGGTGCCATATTCGTCGAGGAACTGTCGGAAATACCCGAGGGATCTGTCACCATTTTTAGTGCCCACGGCGTCTCCCAAGCGGTGGAAGACGATGCTAAGAGCCGGCATTTGCCCGTTATCGACGCAACCTGCCCGCTGGTCACCAAGGTGCACAAGGAAGGGCAGAACCACGTCAGCAAAGACCGCGACGTGATTCTAATCGGCCATGCCGGACATCCGGAGGTCGAAGGAACACAGGGTCGGATTTCCGGTGGAGTCTATCTGGTTGCCACTGCAGCAGACGTGGAAACGCTGAAAGGCGTCAATCCCGACAAGGTCGCCTACGTTACACAGACGACACTGAGTGTCGACGACACTCGAGAGGTTATCGAGGCCCTCAAGCGTCGCTTCCCGGCCATCGTCGGTCCCGATGTGCGCGATATCTGCTACGCAACCCAAAATCGACAGCAGGCCGTTCGCGGTATTGCATCGCAGGTCGATGTGCTTTTGGTGGTTGGGGCAGCCAACAGCTCCAATTCCAACCGCCTGCGCGAGATCGGTTCGCAGAAGGGCATCCCCAGCTACTTGATTGACGACGCACGCGCTCTCGATCCACGATGGCTAGACGGTGCTTCCGTGATCGGTTTGACGGCTGGCGCCTCGGCGCCCGAGGAACTGGTTCAGGAGGTCATCCGGCGTATCTCGACATTGGGCGAGGTGACTGTCGATGAAGTCGCCGGCGTCAATGAAACCGTGCAGTTCAAGTTGCCACGGGAATTGACAGCACCGTCGTTTGCTGGCCATACCGCTCGCTGACGTCTAACGCGAACACTTAGAAAGGCAGGTCCAAGCGTGGCCGTTCCTCTGATCCAGCAGATTCGGGTAGGCGCCTACATACTCAGCAAGCGCATCAAGGGTGTCGAAAAATATCCATTGGTGCTGATGCTGGAACCGTTGTTTCGCTGCAATTTGGCTTGTCCCGGTTGTGGCAAGATCGATTACCCCGAAGCCATCCTGAACCGCCGTCTGAGCGTCGAAGAGTGCCTTGCCGCGGTCGATGAATGCGGGGCACCTATTGTCTCCATTCCCGGCGGCGAACCGCTGATCCATAAGGAAATCGATCAGATCGTTGCCGGAATCGTGGCGCGGCGGAAATTCGTCTACCTCTGCACCAATGCCCTGCTGCTGGAGAAAAAGCTCGATCTGTTCACGCCTTCGCCCTACCTGACGTTTTCCATCCACCTCGACGGGCTCGCTGAACATCATGACCGCGCAGTGGATCGCAGCGGTGTTTTCGACAAGGCAACCTCGGCCATCCGGGCTGCCAAGGCACGTGGCTTTCGCGTCAACGTCAACTGCACGCTCTTCAATCAAATGAATGCTGAAGAATTGGCAGCGTTCCTCGATTTCACCAACGACGAACTCGGCGTCGAAGGGGTGACCATCTCACCGGGCTATGCCTACGAACGCGCTCCGGATCAGGAGCATTTTCTCAATCGGCAGCGCACCAAGACCCTATTTCGCGATCTGTTTCGCATCGGCAACAAGCGCAAAGCCAAGTGGCGGTTTAGCCAGTCGACGCTGTTCCTCGATTTCCTGGCCGGTAATCAGGAATACCGGTGCACGCCTTGGGGCAATCCCACCCGCAATGTCTTCGGCTGGCAACGCCCGTGTTACCTATTGTCCGAAGGTTACGTTCCGACCTTCGCCCAACTGATGGAAGAAACCGATTGGGAAAGCTACGGCACCGGCAACTATGAAAAGTGTGCCGATTGCATGGTGCATTGCGGCTACGAAGCGACGGCCGTCACCGACACGGTCGCCAATCCGTTGCGTGCCTTGAAGGTCTTCCTGGGCGGTATCGATACCGAGAAGCCAATGGCTGCGGAAATCTCGTTGGCCCAGCAACGTCCGGCCAAGTACGTATTCGAAGAGATCGTCAAACAGAACCTAGAAGCCAAAGAGCGGACCGGCGCGCATAGCGACGCGGCGTAGTACGGCCAGCGCGATACGGCTATCGCGGGCCAGTCCCAGGGCAGTCGGCAAATCGGCCGGGTGGCGGAGCAGCGCCCTAACGGCGGCAAGGATCCTGATGCGTCCGGCCGCGTCGACAGTGTTCATGGACCATAGCGGCGGCGCGCGATCGGCCGGGTCCGCTATGACGCGCAAGACCAGGAATGGAAGGCCGGCTTGCTGGGCCACTTTGCCCAATGCCAAGCTCTCCATGTCGACAGCAGTAGCTTGCGTTCGTTGGTACGATTGCCGCTTGTCCTCGGGCGTGGCGAGAAGTCGCTCAGAACCGGCGATATCACCATCGTCCAATGCAATGTCTGAACCCAGTATGGTCAGCAGCCGATCTCGCCAAGCGGCATCAACGCTAACGGTGTCGGAATCCAAGTGGCGTACCTGCCGGGGAACGATCAAGACTCCCGGTGCCAAATCGGGACGCAGCCCCCCCGCCATGCCGAAGCTGAGCAGCCCGCTGCAACCCAGCGCGATCAGGCTGCGGCCGGCCCGTTCAGCGCGTTCGCTGTTCGCCCCGGCGCAGATCACCTGAGTCTTGCCTGCGGAAGAAAATGCGTTCAGGCAGCGTGCCTCACTGGCCAGTCCGGTAACGATGCCGAGGCGGATCATGCCGTCTAATCCGCCGCCATGATCAAGTGAGCCGCCGATTGCCCCGAGCGAACGGCCCCCTCGATGGTGGCCGGCAGGCCCGTATCGATCCAATCTCCTGCCAGCCACAGGTTCTTCCATCGGGTTGCCGATGCCGGCCGGCGAGCCACATCGTCGGGGGTTTGGGCGAAGGTCGCACGCTTCTCCTTGACGATGCGATGGGGAGGCAACGGCAGGACACCCAAATCCAAGGCACAGCAAACTTCGGCCCAGACACGGACAGCGATAGCGTCGGCCGGCTCCTCCGCCAATGCATCGGCGGCACTGATCGTTACCGACGCGATGTCGCCGCGCACGAACAGCCACTGTGAGAGACCGCCGATCAAGCCGAGGACGATGGGGCTACCCCGGTCCCCTGCTAAGCGGAAGTGAGCATTGACGATAGCGCGGCTCCCCTGCGGCACGGTCAGCTCCGGCAGCAGTTCACTGGCGACCGCAGGCGGCACCGCCAGGATAACCGCATCGCCGGCACCGAGTTCCACGCGATCCTCGCCGAAGGACAGGCCGCTTATGGCGTTGCTATCGGACGATCCCAAGGTCCGCAGGCGATGACTGAAGCGTATGTCGCATCCCTTGTGACGCAACCACTGAAGTGCCGGATCGACAAGATCCGGCCCCAGTCCGCGTCGGGCGATACGTGGGCGACAAGCCGCTTCGCCCTTACCGAAGGTCTCTCGGATGACAGGCCACAGAAGGGACGCGGCTGCTTCATTGGGATTGGCATTGAGCACCGCCACCGTGAGCGGCTCCCAAAATCGGCGAAACAGCACGCCGTTGCCTCCGACAATCGCCGCCACCGTGTCGCCGGGTCGCACAAATGCCAAACGCAACGCCCTAAGATACTCAGTCGCCCGCGTGCCTGGGATGCGTCGTGCAGATAGCAACAACCACCAGGGAATACGTCCAGAGCCGGGCTGCAAGGACCATCGCTCCCCCGTCTCCAGATCGAAAAACGGAAAGATCGCATGCTCGGGCCCGACAAGGGCGTTTTCCGCCCCGATGTCGCGCAGGTAGGCATGTACGGCCTGGTTGCCGCTGAGGATCAGATGATTGCCGTTGTCGATCAGCCTATCGACGGCACTATCGACAAACGATCGGCATCGCCCACCAGCCCTCGCTGTCGCTTCGTGAAGGATTACTTGGCGATCACACCGGACGAGCTCTACGGCACATGCAAGACCGGCCATGCCGGCACCGATGACATGGACCTTGGCGCCTACCATCCCAAGGGGCCGTAACGCAGCGCAATCCACAGTTTTTCGGGGCGGCTTAGCGACAGTCGCTGCGAAACATCCCGCCAGCCGCGACGCTTCAACTTGCTGAGAACACGCTCGTATACCCGCATCATGAGTATTGCCGGCAACACCTGGCGGCGCGGCGCGCGGCGCACCAGCTGCTCGGCTTCGCTGTAGCGGCGCTGTGCCAGTTGAGCGATGCTGTCGCAGACCGCAGCCAGGCCAGGTTGCCGGAGCACGGCATGCGCATCCCCGGCATCCTCGATGCCATGCGCTCGAAGCATGCCGATGGGAAGATAGAGGCGATCGATGGTCGCGTCCTCGTGCAGGTCGCGCAGAATATTGGTCAGTTGCAAGGCTTCGCCCAGGGCCTTGGCCAGGGCGTCTCCAGCCTCCGCCTCCATACCGAATATACGCACCGACAACCGGCCGACGGCACAAGCAACGCGGTCGCAATAGAGATGCAGTTCGTCCATGTCGGACAGGCGAACCTGGGTTGCGGCATCCATTTCCATGCCATCGATGACGGCAAGGAAATCGACTTCTCGCAGGCCGAACTCTTTGACCACACCGGTCAGCGCTCGGCAAATTGCACCGCGAGGGAGGCCTTTGTAGATCCCGGCAATGTCCACGCGCCAGTCATTAAGGGACTTGAGCTTCTCCTGGGGGCTGCCGCTTCCGTCGGCAATATCGTCCACCTCCCGGCAGAATGCATAGACAGCGAACATGGCATCGCGCCGGTCCGCAGGCAGAACTTTCATCCCGATGGCAAACGACGATTGTGCCCGCAAGACGACGCCGCGAACGTAGGCCATGTCAGCGATGATGTCGGACATGCCAGCCACTGGACTGCTTCGATCGTTCATGCCGTCCCCGCATCGCGCCGCCGACCCGTTGGGTAGGTCCGCGCCTTCCAACCTCCGCCCCGACCCCGCCAAGATCGCCACGCCGAATCGATGGTCATAAGTGTATAGAGCAACCCCGCCAGCGGCAGCGTCAACGCCATCCATGCGGGCTCGCCGTAGAGGCGCAGGGTCGGTCGATAGGCCACTGCCATCGACAGCCACGCCGCCGTACCCATGACCGCCGCCACGGGATCCCCCATCAGCAATCCGCTAATCAGGCAAGCCGGGGGAGCCAGATAGAGGACCACCATGCCCAACACCGACGCCAGCACCAACCAAAACGAATGGCCCAGTTGCTCGAAGGCGGTGCGCGCCACCATACGCCAGATGTCGCCTAACCCTTCATAGGGCCTGAGGCTGCTGACGGCTGTCGTCAGGCCCAGCCAGATCGCGCCGCTTCCCTTGACCCGGCGTGCCAAGGCGCAGTCATCGATGAGGTTGGCACGAATGCTCGCCATCCCCCCGGCCTGCCGCAACGCGCTACGACGGACCAATATGCAACCGCCAGCCGCGGCCGCCGTGGGACGCCGAGCGTCGTTAACCCAGGCGAATGGAAAAAGTTTCTGAAAGAAAAAGACGAACGCCGGTATCAAGAGGCGCGACCATCTGCCCTTAGTGCTGAGGCGCACCATCAGGGAAACCAAATCGAGCCGGCCCGCTTCGGCCATGCCCACCAAAATGCGCACGTTCGACGCATCGTGTTCGATATCCGCATCGGTCAGCAGGACGTAGGTTGCATCGGGGGCGACGACGTCAGCGTGGCGCACCCCTTGATCCATGGCCCAAACCTTGCCCGACCAACCGACCGGCAATTCATTGCCGGCAAGAATTTGCAAGCGTCCCGCCCCATCGGAACACGTTGCAGCGGCACGCCGCGCAGATTCGGCTGTTCCGTCCCGGCTGCCATCGTCGACGACGACCAGCGTCAAAGCGCCACCATAATCCTGGCGGAGCACCGACAAGACAGTACACCCGATAGTCAAGGCTTCATCACGCGCCGGAATGACCGCCACCACGGCCGGCCAGGATGGCAGCTCCGTGGGCTGAGTATCAGCCCGAACCTTATCGGCACGCCAGAACGCACCACGGCCGACGATCAGATACAGCCAGGCCGCCAGGGATAGCGCGGCAAGCGCAGCGAACGTGGAAAGAGTCATCAATGCGCCAACAGACCTTTGCAAACGCCTGTCACGACACAATGGACATATTCGGATTTGCGCAGCGCTACCCTGCCGGCAAGCGGGTCACCCCTACGAAGCAGTCCCGTCAGGCGGGTCGCAATATCCAGAATGACCGCCGACTCGAGCGCCAGTCGGCGACTATGCAATCCGCCGGGAAGCTGGCCTGCCGCCAGCAGCAGTTCAGCGGTACCGTCCAGGCAGCGATCGAGCACCCGTCGCATGCCAGGCGAGCTTCGGGAGGCATCCAGTTCCTCGACCGACGTGCCCTCCGCCTGCAACCAATCTTGCGGCAGGTAAACCCGGTCGAGCAGGCGGTAGTCCTCCTGACAGTCTTGCAGGTGATTGATGACCTGAAGCGCATTGCAGAGCGCGTCCGACGCGTCGTATCCGCGTTGCGATCCACCATGCAGGTCGAGCAGGTAGCGCCCTACCGGAGCGGCCGACAACCGACAATAGTCGATGAGATCCGGCCAGTCTTTGTAGCGGCGTTTGACCGCGTCCTGTTTGAAAGCGACGATCAGATCCCGGCAGTGTTGGGGCGATACTTTCGTCTCGGTCAGACTGTGGCGCATGCGGTGGACCGTCGCCAAGGCAGGATCGCCGTTTTCGCCACCGACAAGCGCGGCATCGAAAGCCTCTAGGCGGGAAATTTTATCTTCCGCGGGCATTTCGGGATTGTCGGCGATATCGTCGATGGCCCGTGCAAAGTTATAGAAGGTTGCAATGTGCGGTCGCAAATGTCGCGGCAACAACCAAGAGCCAACGGGGAAATTTTCGTAGGCCGCGTCCTTGCCCGAAGGCGTCTCAAGAGACGTTCCAACTGGGACGATGATCTTTCCAGGCGTCGACGAATGCACGCCCATTACCTAATTTGGCAGCCGATGCTTGCGCAGTTCCTCGAGGAGGCCCGACACCTGTCCGCCTTTATTGTGGATCACGGAAGCAAACTCCGAACGCTGGGTCAGGCCCATGCTGATGCCTTCCACGGTCACATCGATTATGCGCAATTCTCCCTTGCGCTCCTGCAACCGCCATTCGACGTTGATGGGTTCGCCGCCGGAGGGACGGATGAGGCGCGATGCGACAAGCGCTTCCTCGCCCTTGATGGTGGCGCCAGTTACCGACAACGTCTCCCCAGCGTACGTCGAAAATCGATCGACATAGGTGGAAATGATCACTTGCTCGAACAGGTCGAGATACTCTTTCTTCTCCGCTTCCGTTGCTACGGGCCAATAGCGCCCCAACACCCAAGCACCGATCCTATTGACGTCAAAGTGTTCGTGTAGAAGTTCACGGAACCGTCGAATTTTTTCCGGCCGAGTTGTATTTTCCTGCGCCAGCGCCTTAACGGCCTTCTCGGCCATCGAAACGATGAAACTCTCGGCGGCGGCAGAATTCATGGAAGCCCGCGCCGGGACCGACAACGTCGAACCAACGATGCACAACATCAGTACGTAGGTGAAAAATCGCCGCGTCATCGATCTCTCATCCAATGCTCGGTTGCTATGCCGCCAGCCAAGTCCGGCCACGTTTCCAGTCCAGTCCGTCGCCGATAGCGGTACCACACATAACCCGAATTACCTCAATTTTCCAGAAACTTGACTGAATTTTCTGCCAAGCCGGCAACCATTTGGAACCACCTAAGAAATAGAGCGTATTCATTCAATCCCATCGCCGTGCCATCATTTCGATGGGATAGTGTCAGAAACCACGTTGAACGCAGCCCCCCCATGATCTCCATCACAACCACTATCGCCTTCGACGAGGTCGACATCGAGGAACGTTTCATTCATTCCTCCGGCCCCGGCGGGCAAAACGTCAACAAAGTGGCTACGGCGGTTCAGTTGCGCTTCAATGCTCGCAATTCTGCGCAATTGACCGAGGCGATGCGCGAACGTCTGCGAAAACTGGCGGGTCGAAGAATGACCATCGACGGCATCCTGGTTATCGTTGCCCGCCGGTTTCGCACGCAGGAACGCAATCGGCAGGACGCCCGCGAGCGGCTAGAGGAACTCTTGCATAGGGCCGCCATAGTGCCCGAGCGGCGGCGACCGACGAGAACCCCAGCATCGTCGCGCGCAAAAAGGTTGGACAGCAAGCGCCGTAGGGGCACGGTCAAACAAGGTCGCAGCCCTTCTGCCGGCGACGATGGAGAATAGCAGAAACCGACCTGCTGCCTCAGGCCCGCCACCACGGAAAAGCACCCATGGATCGCCACACTATCGATGATGTTGCCGAGCGGCTGTTCATTGCCCGCCGACAATCTCCACCCTTGGTGTCTCTGCCACCGTCTCGCCGGCCGGCGACCCTTGCCGAAGCCTACGATGTGCAGAACGCTCTACATGCAAAACAATTGTGGGGCGGGAAGTCCCAGCTTGCCGGTTGGAAGATCGGCTGTACCAACAAGGTGCTGCAGGACCTGTTGAAGATACCCTATCCGGCCGCTGGCGGTATTTTGGCAGAGAATATTCACCACAGCGGAGCCGACCTGCCATTCGGCCGGTTCGCCTGTGTCGGCATCGAATG
>CAMCUA010000103.1 GCA_945878455.1 Asaia bogorensis
TGTCGCAGCGCCGCCGCACATTGTTTTGCAAACGTGAGGCTGAAACAGCGTTCCCTCCCCCCTCGAGGGGGAGGGACAGGGAGAGGGGGCGCTCGCTCTTCGAAAATGCCATACTCGCCGGCATGAACACCGGCCGTGCCCGCGCTCTCCGCGCCACCATGACCGATGCCGAGCGCGTGCTGTGGCGGGCGTTGCGGCGCAAGCAGCTCGACGCGATGCGCTTCCGTCGCCAGCAACCGATCGGTCCCTATGTCGCCGACTTATATTGCGCCGCCGCCCGGCTGGTCGTCGAGGTCGATGGCGGGCAGCATGCGGAGGGTGCCGATGCGACACGCGATGCGTGGCTGGCGGCGCTGGGTTATGGCGTGCTGCGCTTTTGGAACAACGATGTATTGGGCAACATCGAAGGGGTCATCGAGACCATTCGCGTTGTTGTGGCGGGGCGGGCGGGTCCTTCGTGAAGCGCGCCCCCTCTCCCTGTCCCTCCCCCTCAAGGGGGGAGGGCACGCTGTTTCAGCCTTAGGTCTCCAAGACATGCGCTACGACGGTGCCACATAGTTCTCTCCCCCCTTGAGGGGGAGGGACAGGGAGAGGGGGTAGCAAATGCGATTGCCCTGCGGATTGCCCGGCGCCCGATTGCTCCGTGAGGGCACGATGCTATGCTCCCCCATCGATGCGTCGGACCCGGGGGAATCCAAACATGCTGTTCGCGCCGCCGCCCGATATCGTGACCGAGGTCTTTGTCCGAGTTCCCGACAGCCTGCGCATTCACGGGCGGCGCAATCGGTGGATTGAGGTCAACCGCGGGGGCGAGGATTGCAGTGTCTTTCTCGAAGGTCCCGCCTTTGACCGGGCCGGGCGGCTCTATCTGACCGACCTGGCCCATGGCCGCATCTTCCGGGTGACGCCCGATGGCGTCTTTGCCGTGGTTTCCGAATATGGCGGCGAGCCCAACGGCCTGGCCATTCATAAAGATGGCCGCATTTTCGTCGCCGACCATGCCCACGGCATTCTCATCCTCGATCCCGATACGGGCGGGGTGACGCCTTATCTGGAAAATGCCGATGTCGAGAATTTCAAGGGCCCGAACGACCTGTTCTTCGATGCGCGGGGCGATCTATGGTTCACCGACCAGGGTCAGACCGGCCTGCACGACCCCACCGGTCGGCTGTACCGCTACGACGGGCGGCGCCTGGATGCGGTGGTGTCGACCATGCCCAGCCCCAACGGCCTCGCCATGGCGCCGGGGGACCGGATGATGTAGGTCTGCGTCACCCGCGCCAATGCGCTCTGGCGGGTGCCGCTGACCGGCGAAGGCCGGCCGTATAAGGTCGGCAACTTCATCCAGCTTTCCGGCGGCCTCGGCGGGCCGGACGGCATGGCGGTCGGCGCCGACGGCAGCGTCTTTGTCTGCCATGTCGGCATGGGCGCGGTCTGGGGCTTTAGCCGGTTGGGCGAACCGCTCTGTCGTATCCGCTCCTGCGCCGGTCTGGGCACCACCAACTGCGCCTTCGGCGGTGCCGACGGGCGCACCTTATATATAACGGAGTCCCAATCCGGCTCTGTGCTGCGGGCCCAGGTGCCGGTGGCCGGGCACGGCCTTTTTGCGCACGCGGATTGAGCGGCGGGGGCGGCGTGCGCATCGGTATCGATTTGGGCGGCAGCAAGATCGAAGGCATCGCCCTCGACGATGCCGGGGGCGAACGGGCCCGGCGGCGCCGGCCGACGCCGAAAGGCGACTATGCGGCGACGGTGGCCGCGGTGGCGGAACTGGCCGCAGACTTGGCCGGCGGGCAGGCGGCGCTGCCCGATCATGTCGGGGTCGGTATCCCGGGCATCGTGTCGCGCCGTGCGGGTTTGGTGAAGAACGCCAATTCCACCTGTTTGATCGGTCGGCCGCTGGATCGCGATCTGGCCACCGCCCTCGGCCGCCCGGTCCGCCTGGAAAACGATGCCAACTGTTTCGCCGTTTCCGAGGCGGCGGACGGTGCCGGAGCCGGCGCCAAGGTGGTGTTCGGCGCCATCTTGGGCACGGGGGTCGGCGCCGGCCTGGTCGTCGACGGCCGGCTGCTGGCGGGGCGCAACGCCATCGCCGGGGAATGGGGCCACAATCCCTTGCCTTGGCCGGAAGACGACGAGCGGCCCGGGGCGGATTGCTACTGCAGCCTGCGTGGCTGCATCGAGACCTTTTTGTCGGGGCCGGGCATGGCCGCCGATCATGCCCGCCGGGGCGGGCCCGGCCAGCTGACGGCGCGCGACATCGCCGATCTGGCGGCCAGCGGCGACACTCTTGCCACGGCGACGCTGGATCGTTATGAACACCGCCTGGCGCGTGCCTTGGCCCATGTGGTCAATATTCTCGATCCCGATGTCATCGTGCTGGGCGGGGGATTGTCGAATATCGACCGTGTCTACATGGCCATACCGCGCCTGTGGTCAGCGTGGATTTTCTCCGATACGGTCGATACCCGGCTGGTGCGCAACGTCCACGGGGACTCCTCCGGCGTACGGGGCGCCGCCTGGCTCTAAATCGTTGCCCATCCGATGGCACGGAACCTTGCACCATGACACAGGGAACCCTATGGTGCGGGCCGTATCTTGAAGTTTTTGGGGCGTGGCCAAGCGGTAAGGCAACGGGTTTTGATCCCGTGATCCCAGGTTCGAATCCTGGCGCCCCAGCCAAGCGTACCTCGTTGGAATCGAAGTATAATTATAATTTGGGAGTCTTGGCTAACGTGTGAACCGGCCGATCGCCATGGAGATGTGGATTTCGTTACCGCGCGGCAGGGCCTGCCGTCGCTTCCAAGGCGTTCCCCGCGGCGGCCGGCGTGAGCCATGAATGACCTGCGATCTAAGGAATGAATGGGTGAGCGCGCTACCGCATAGGCAAGGTCTGTACGACCCACGAAACGAGCACGATTCCTGCGGTGTCGGTTTCGTGGCCGACATGAAGGGGCGCGCCAGCCATGCCGTGATTCGCCAAGGCCTGCAGATTTTGATGAATCTGGAGCATCGCGGCGCGGTGGGTGCCGATCCGCTGGCCAGCGACGGGGCCGGCGTGCTGATACAGACCCCGGACCGTTTTCTGCGCGCGGTCTGTGCCGAGATCGGCATCGTGCTGCCGCCGCGTGGCGATTACGCCGCGGGCATGGTCTTTCTGCCGAAGAACGCGGCGGCGCGGAAGGGCTACGAGGCGCTGATCGAGCGGTTCGTCGTGGCGGAAGGGCAGACCGTGCTGGGTTGGCGCTCCGTCCCCGTCGACGCCACTGGTCTCGGCGAGACCGTCAAGCCGACTGAGCCTTTTATCCGCCAGGTCTTCATCGGGCGCGGAACGAACGTCGAGGCCGGGGATGCCTTCGAACGCAAGCTGTTCGTCATCCGCAAGCAAATCGCCGGAGCGTCGAGCAAGGCGGGCGGGCCGGGGCTCGACGATTTCTACATCCCGTCGATGTCCTCGCGCACCATCGTCTACAAGGGCATGCTGCTCGCCGCCCAGGTCGGCTCCTATTACCTCGACCTGGCCGACGAACGCATGGAAAGCGCGTTGGCCCTGGTTCATCAGCGCTTTTCGACGAATACCTTCCCGTCGTGGCGGCTGGCCCATCCTTTCCGTCTCGTCTGTCACAACGGCGAGATCAACACGCTGCGCGGCAACCTCAACTGGATGGCGGCGCGTCGGCACTCGATGCGCTCGAAGGTGCTGGGCGCCGACCTCGACAAGCTGTGGCCGCTGATTCCCGACGGCCAGTCCGACACCGCCTGCTTCGACAATGCGCTGGAACTGCTGGTCGCCGCCGGCTATCCGTTGGCGCACGCCATGATGATGCTGATCCCCGAAGCCTGGGCCGGGCGTCATCTGATGAACGAACAGCGGCGCGCCTTTTATGAATATCACGCCGCGCTGATGGAGCCGTGGGACGGTCCGGCGGCGGTGGCCTTCACCGACGGCCGGCAGATCGGCGCCACGCTGGATCGCAACGGGCTGCGCCCGGCGCGCTGGTTCCTGACCGACGACCACCTGTTGGTGATGGCCTCGGAAGTCGGCGTGCTCGATATTCCCGCCAGCAAGATCGTCAAGCAATGGCGGCTGCAGCCGGGCCGCATGCTCCTCGTCGACCTGGAAGAAGGCCGCATCATCGAGGACAGCGAGTTGAAGAACAAACTGGCCGCGGCGCATCCCTATAAGCGCTGGCTGGAAGAAACGCAGATCCGGCTCGAACAGCTGCCCCATCCCAAACCGAAGGGCGGCAACGGCCAGCACCCGACGGTCGTGGCGGACGATCCGGCATCCTTGCTCGATCGCCAGCAGGTGTTCGGCTATACGCAGGAAGACCTTCGCTTCTTCCTGGTGCCGATGGCGGTCGGGGCGGACGATCCGGTCGGTTCCATGGGCACCGACACGCCGATCTCCGTCCTGTCGCGCCGCCCGAAGCTGCTCTACAGCTATTTCAAGCAGAACTTCGCGCAAGTGACCAATCCGCCGATCGATCCGATCCGCGAGGAATTGGTGATGTCGCTGGTCTCGATGATCGGACCGCGGCCGAACCTGCTCGAACTCGACCATGGCGGCACGCACCTGCGGCTGGAAGTGCGCCAGCCGGTGCTGACCAACGCCGACATCGACAAGATCAAGCATGCCGGCGATATCGCCGGCGGCCACTTCGCCACCCGCACGCTCGATATCACCTGGCCGGCCGATCAGGGTGCCCAAGGGATCGGGCCGGCGCTCGACCGTCTTTGCGCCGACGCCTATGAGGCGGTGCGCACGGGCTTTAACATCCTGATTCTGTCGGACCGCGCGGCGGGACGGGAGCGCATTCCGGTGCCGGCCCTGCTCGCCACCTCGGCGGTGCATCACCACCTGATCCGCGAAGGGGTCAGGACCGAGACCGGCATCGTCGTCGAGACCGGCGAAGCCCGGGAAATCCATCACTTCGCCCTGTTGGCCGGTTACGGCGCCGAAGCGATCAACCCCTATCTGGCCTTCGAATCCCTGCGCGCCTTGCTGCCGGAAATGGGGCAGCCGATCAGCGAGGACGAAGCGGTCGAACATTACATCAAGGCGGTGGACAAGGGGCTGTTGAAGGTGATGTCGAAGATGGGCATCTCCACCTATCAGTCCTATTGCGGCGCGCAGATTTTCGATGCGGTCGGCCTGTCGAGCAGCTTCGTCGAGAAGTACTTCACCCGCACCGCGACCGTGATCGAAGGCATCGGCCTGGGCGAAGTCGCGCAAGAAGCCGTGCTGCGCCACCGGATGGCCTATGGCGACGCGCCGATCTATCGCAACATGCTCGACGTCGGCGGCGAATACGCCTATCGGCTGCGCGGCGAGGAGCATAGCTGGAGCCCCGAGACCATCGCCAAGCTGCAGCACGCCGTGCGCGGCGGTGGCATTGCGGATTATCGCGCCTTCGCCGAGATGCTCAATGACCAGAGCAAGCGCAACCTGACCCTGCGCGGCCTGTTCGACATGAAGCTGGCCGACAAGCCGATACCGCTCGACGAGGTCGAACCGGCGAAAGAGATCGTCAAGCGCTTCGCCACGGGCGCCATGTCCTATGGCTCGATCAGCCTCGAGGCGCATAGCACGATGGCGATTGCCATGAACCGTATCGGCGGGCGTTCGAACACCGGCGAGGGCGGCGAGGAGCCGGCCCGTTACGAGCTGCTTCCCGGTGGCGATTCGGCCCGTTCGCGCATCGCCCAGGTGGCTTCCGGCCGCTTCGGCGTGACCACGCAGTATCTGGCCATGGCCGACGATCTGCAGATCAAGATGGCGCAAGGCGCCAAGCCGGGCGAGGGCGGTCAGCTGCCGGGTCACAAGGTGGACGCGGCCATCGCCCGGGTCCGCCATTCGACCCCCGGCGTCGGCCTGATTTCGCCGCCGCCGCATCACGATATCTATTCAATCGAGGATCTGGCGCAGCTGATTCACGATCTGAAGAACGTCAATCCACAGGCGCGGATCAGCGTCAAGCTGGTCTCCGAGGTCGGTGTCGGCACGGTCGCGGCCGGCGTGTCGAAGGCCAAGGCCGATCATGTGACCATTTCGGGCTTCGAGGGCGGCACCGGCGCCAGCCCGCTGACCTCGTTGACCCATGCCGGCAGTCCTTGGGAAATCGGCTTGGCCGAAACCCATCAGACCTTGGTGATGAACAACCTGCGCGGCCGCATCGCCGTTCAGGTCGACGGCGGCGTGCGCACCGGCCGCGATGTGGTGATCGGCGCCTTGTTGGGCGCCGACGAATTCGGCTTCGCCACCGCGCCGTTGGTGGCGCAAGGCTGCATCATGATGCGCAAGTGCCACCTCAACACCTGTCCGGTCGGCATCGCCACGCAGGACCCGGAACTGCGCGCTAAATTCGCCGGCAAGCCGGAGCACGTCATCAACTATTTCTTCTTCGTCGCCGAGGAAGTGCGCGAGTGGATGGCGAAAATGGGCTTCCGCAGCTTCAGCGAGATGATCGGCCGACGCGACCGGTTGGACGTGCACCAGGCCGACGATCATTGGAAGGCGCACGGGCTCAACCTGTCGCGGCTGCTCTACATGCCGCCGTCAGTCCCGGGGGTCGCCACGCACCATTGCCAGACGCAGGATCATGGCCTGGACCAGGCGCTGGATCGCGGCATGATCGAACGCGCCCGGCCGGCGCTCGAGAACAAGAAGCCGGTCCGCCTGGAAATTCAGGTGAGGAACGGCAATCGCACGGTCGGCGCCATGCTGTCGGGGGAAGTGGCCAAGCGCTATGGCCATGCCGGATTGCCCGAAGACACCATTTCCATCGCCGCGCGCGGCGTCGGCGGGCAGAGCTTCGGGGCCTGGCTGGCGCATGGCGTCAGCATCGAGCTGCAGGGCATCGCCAACGACTATGTCGGCAAGGGCTTGTCCGGCGGTCGCATCGTCATCTATCCGCCGGCGGATAGTCCCATGCGCGCCGCCGAAAACATTATCGTCGGCAACACGGTTCTCTACGGGGCGATTTCCGGCGAGTGCTATTTCAGCGGCGTGGCCGGCGAACGCTTTGCCGTGCGCAACTCGGGCGCCGTCGCCGTCGTCGAGGGATTGGGCGATCACGGCTGCGAATACATGACGGGCGGCGTCATTGTCGTGCTCGGCGCGACGGGCGTCAATTTCGCCGCCGGCATGAGCGGCGGTATCGCCTATATCCTCGACGAGGACGGCCGCTTCGAGAGCCGCTGCAACCGCGCGCAGGTGGAACTGACCTCGCTCGCCGGCGCTGCCGCCCCGGCGTCGGCCGCGGCCCTGAGCGATGCCGAGTTTGCCCGCATGACGCATCACGACGAGCGCCGGCTGAAAACGCTGGTCGAACGGCACGTGCATTATACCAACAGCGTGCGCGGTCGGGCGGTTCTCGAAAATTGGTCGTCGTACCTGCCGAAGTTCGTCAAGGTGATGCCGGTCGATTTCCAACGGGCGTTGCAAGAGCAGCAGGCCAAGCAGCCCGTCGCGTTCCAGGAAATCGTGGACCTGGCGCATGGGTAAGCCGACGGGGTTCATCGAGTATCCGCAGCGCGACCGGGACTATCAGCCGGTCGAAACGCGCGTCCGCTCGTGGAAGGAATTTCTCGTTCCGCTGCCGGAAGCCGAACTGCGCATCCAGGCGGCGCGCTGCATGGACTGCGGCATACCCTTTTGCCATCAGGGCTGCCCGGTCAACAACCAGATCCCGGACTGGAACGATCTGGTCTATCGCGGCGCCTGGCGCGAGGCTTTGGTCAACCTGCATTCGACCAACAACTTTCCCGAATTCACCGGGCGCATCTGCCCGGCGCCCTGCGAGGCTGCCTGCGTCCTTAACATCAACAACGATTCGGTCACCATCAAGACCATCGAATGCCAGATCATCGACCGCGGCTTCGCCGAAGGCTGGGTGGTGGCGCAACCGGCGGCGCGCCAGACCGGCAAGCGGGTCGCCGTGGTCGGCTCCGGCCCCGCCGGCATGGCCTGTGCGCAACAGCTTGCCCGCGCCGGCCATGCCGTGACGCTTTTCGAGAAGGCCGACCGCATCGGCGGTTTGATGCGCTACGGCATTCCCGACTTCAAGTTCGAGAAATGGCAGATTGACCGGCGCATGGAGCAGATGGCGGCCGAAGGGGTGGAATTCCGCACCGGAGTGCATATCGGGGTCGATATGCCGGCCCGCCGCCTGGTCGATGACTTCGACGCCGTGGTGTTTGCCGGCGGCGCTGAAGCGCCGCGCGACCTTCCGGTGCCGGGGCGCGATCTTGCCGGCGTGCACTACGCCATGGATTATCTGACGCAGCAGAACAAGCTGCTGACCGGCGCGACGGTGGCGCCGGGCGAACGCATCAGCGCCGATGGCCGGCATGTCATCGTCATCGGCGGCGGCGATACCGGAGCGGACTGCATCGGCACGGCGACGCGCCAGAACGCGGCCTCGGTGACGCAGATCGAAATCATGCCGCGCCCGCCCGAGCATGAAAACAAGGACATGACCTGGCCCTACTGGCCAATGAAACTGCGCACCTCGGCCGCGCACAAGGAAGGTGCCGAACGGGATTGGTCGGTGGCGACCAAGGGCTTCCTTGGCGACAACACCGGCTGGGTTCGCGCCCTCGAAGCCGTGCGCGTCGATTGGCAGAAGGGCGCCGACGGCCGCATGACCATGGTCGAGAACGGTACGGCCTTCGAGTTGCCGGCCGAATTGGTCTTGCTCGCCATGGGCTTCGTCCATCCGATCCATGTCGGCCTGGTCGAGGAATTGAAGCTGGCCCTCGACGGACGCGGCAATGTCGCCGCCGATACCGAAAAGTACCAGACATCCAACGCCAAGGTCTTCGCCGCCGGCGATGCCCGGCGTGGCCAGTCGCTGGTCGTCTGGGCGATCCGCGAGGGTCGGCAGGCGGCGCGCGCCGTCGATGCGTTCCTGATGGGAACGTCCGATTTGCCGCGCTGACGGATCGATCAAGCCAAAGAAGCGCTTCGCTGCTGCGTCGTTAACGTAACGCTAGGGCGAATCGGATATACGAGTGTCGTCTGTGCAAACCCTGTGCTGGACGTACGAGCATGCGGCCGAAATCGGCTCCCGTGGGCGTTACCTCCGACCTACCGGCAAGCGCCGATCCCATCGGTAGCGCGAGCCGAGGCCGTCGTTGGCTGCTGAAGAGGCTAGGGGCGACGGCGGTTGGCGCGTGCCTGCCGGCGGCTCCCTGGATCATGCGCAGCGCGCGGTCGCAATCGCGCCAATTGCACATCATGTTTTGGTCCGATCGGCTGCCCGAGGCCTTTCGCAAGGCCTTCGAACGCGAGACCGGACTGAGCATCGTCCACACGCCTTACGGTTCCAATGAAGAACTGCTGAGCCGGCTGAGAGCCACCCGCGGCCGGCAGTTCGACGTGGTCGGCCCCCTCAGCTATCTGACCGGTTCGTGGAAGGACGTGGATCTGCTCCAGCCGCTCGACGTGCAGCGTCTGCCGATGGCCAAGCTGGATGCCCGCATGCTGGCCGCCTGCGAGGGCTTTGCCTGGGATGGCCGCCCGCGCCTGATACCCTTCCTGTCGGGTACGGAAGGCATCTCTTGGCGCACCGACCGGGTGGCCAAGGACTTCAACGCCCAAACCTATGGCGAGGTCGCCTTGGGCGATATCTGGCAGGCCGAGTTCAAGGGCGGCGTCATGGGCCGGCCGCATTCGTTGATGGCCGGAATCGGGCGGCAGTTGGCCAGCGAAGGCAAGCTGCCGCCGTTCGAGGACAGCTACCGCGATCTCGACACCATGCAGTCCATCTGGTCGAAGATTGTCGATGTCGCCATCGCCCGCAAGCCATGGATCCGGCAGTTCTGGGATAGCGCCGAAGCCCAGGTCGACGGCTTTTCGCGCAACGGCGCGGTCATTGGACAGACCTGGGATGGGCCGGTGTTGCGCCTGATCCGCGATGGCGCCCCGCTGCTCTTCGTGGTGCCCAAGGAAGGGGCGTTTTCCTGGGTCGACGGCATGGCCATTCCCATCGGCGCGCAGAACATCGATGGCGCCTATGCCTTCATGCAGTTCGCCTTGCGCCCGGATATGAACGCCTTGTTGGCCAGCCGCACCGGCTATTGGCCGGTTGTCACCGGGGCGGCAGCGCGCCTCGACAAAGTCCATGGCCGGGTCCTTGCCCAGGCTTTCCCGAAAGGGTCGCGCGACAACCTCTGGCTCTGGCCGGCCATGCCGTCCTGGTACGAACGGGCCCGTGGCCAGTATATCGACCGCTTCATCACCGCCTGACGCTTCCCGGCCGGAAAAAAGTACGGCCTCACCGGCTGCGGGTTGCCGGTGAGGCCGTGATCGCAAACCCTTGCGTGAGTTGGGGGCTTCAGAAGGGGTTTGCGAGAAACCTGGTTACGGGTTCGGTTGGCCGCGCCTTAGCTATTTCTAGACCGTTGCTATTTCAATATCTGGCCGCGGATTTCGCCGCCGCCATTGGCCGCCGTATGGATGTTCACATAGGCGAGACCGCCCAGCAGTTCGGTCGCTTGCGCCTCGATCAGCGTGGCCGATCCCTTGATCGGCGAAGCCGGATTTTCGAACGGCACCGCCGGGCGGGCATTGGCCCCCGGTGCAGCCGGCGAGTGGATGTGGGCGGCGGTCGCGGGACCGCTCAGGCCGGTATAGGTGATGTCGTAGTCCAGCTTGCGCGTCACCGTATCGAAACTAAAGGTACCCGTTCCGGTACCTTGGCTGACGGTCGGCGGTACTTCCGACGCGGCGCTGAGCGTTGCCTTGAGGACAACCATTTCAGCATGGGCGCTGCCAATGCCGCCGCCCAGCAATAGGGCGGCCACCGCGGCGGCGATAGCCGCTGAATTCCGTATCTTGCTCATTGTATCCGTAATCCCATGTTTGTTGTCGGTCGTGATCTGCCCCCTTTAGAGCGGTCCAAAAGTTAACTTAGACTGGACCCTGAAGGAGACGGAACATGGGCAAGAAGCACGGGCCTGAAGAAGTTATCGGCAAGCTGCGCGAGGCGGAGATCGTATTG
>CAMCUA010000104.1 GCA_945878455.1 Asaia bogorensis
AATCCGTGTCGGAAACCCGCAATATACCGATGTCCGTCGTCGATAGCGCCCGCGACCGTTTGGCGCGTGCCGTCGCGCGCGCCGAGTCGGCGGTCGGGCTGGCCGCCGCACAGCGGGCCGCCGGTGCCAAGGCCGCGGCCTCGGTGGAGGATCTCAAGGCGGCGCTGATCGCCGCGCAAGCCGAAAACAAGACCTTACGCGCCCGCAACGCGGCCGTGACCAAACGGCTGGAGGCGACCATCGAGCGCCTCAAGGCCATGTTGGCGGAACCGGTGTGATGGCGCGCGTCTCGATTACCGTCAACAATCGCCCCTATCAGATCGCCTGCGACGATGGTCAGGAACAGCATCTGCTGCGCCTGGCCCAGGATGTCGAAAGCCGAGTCAAACAGATGGTTGCCTCGGTCGGCCAGGTCGGCGACGCCCATCTTCTGGTACTGGCCAGCCTGCTCGCCGCCGATGAACTGTCCGAACTGCGCACGGAGCTGGAAGCCTTGCGCGGCCGCTTGGGCGAGCGGCAGGTGGCGCGCGCTCAGCCGGTGGCCCCCGCCCACGATGCAGCCGCAGAACAGGCCGCCGCCGAACAGATGACGGCGCTCGCCCAACGCATCGAGGGCATTGCGGAACGCTTGGAACGAGCCTAAGTATGGTTTGGGCGAACGCTGCGCGGCCCGTTAGGCCTACATTCCCTGGGGCCAATAAGTTTCTCTAGGGAGCTGTCCCTGTCGAGCTCTTGGGCTCGGTATATGGTGCCCACCTGCAAACGCAGGCCACAGAGGAATTACCGCGCCGACGACCGTGTGGCGCCGCCCAACTATTTGTTTTGCTGCTCCAAGGCCCCGTCCCGCGGCGGCGGCGTTGCCGTCTCGAAAGTCCCCGCCGTGCCGCCTTCCGTCCCGTCCCCAGCAATTGCCGCCGCCAAGCGGGAACTGCGTCAGGCCGCCTTCCGGCGCCGTGCCGAAGCGGCCGGCCGCCTCGGCGCCGATGCCGGCCTGGCTCTACGCGATCGATTTCTTGGCGACCGCTCGACCGTGGGCGCCATGCCGAATGCCCCGGTTGCCGGCTATTGGCCGATGGGTGAGGAGATCGACGTGCGGCCGCTGCTGACGGCCCTGGCCGGTCTCGGCTATCTCTGTTTGCTGCCGGTGGTGGTGGCGCCGCGCCTGCCGCTGATTTTCCGCCTGTGGTCCCCCGGAGATGCGTTGGAGGAGGGTGTTTTCGCCACCCGCCACCCGCCGGCCATCCGGCCGCCGCTCAGCCCCCGCGTCGTGCTCGTGCCGCTGCTCGCCTTCGACCGTTCCGGCTACCGGCTGGGCTATGGCGGCGGCTTCTACGACCGCACATTGGCGGCGCTGCGGTCCTATGGCGGGGTCACGGCTGTCGGCGTCGCCTATGCCGATCAAGAGGTGGACAGCGTACCCCACGCCGCCCACGATCAACGGCTCGACTGGATCGTCACCGAGCAAGCCCTATTGAAAGCTGCATGAGGCCGTATTGAGAATCCTGCTGTGTGGAGACGTCGTCGGCAAGACCGGCCGCGATGCGATAACGGATAACGTGCCGCTTCTGCGCCGCCGCCTGGGGCTCGATTTCGTCGTCGTCAATGGCGAGAACGCGGCGCACGGCTTCGGCATCACCGACAAAATCTGCAAATCCTTCTTCGCCGCCGGCGTCGATGTGATCACCACCGGCAATCACGTCTGGAACCGGCGCGAAGTGATGGATTACATCCGCATCGAACCGCGCCTGCTGCGGCCCATTAACTTCGCCGAAGGGGCGCCGGGCAATGGCATCGGCATCTATCCCGCCGGCAATCGCCGGGTGCTGGTGATGAACCCCATGGGCCGGCTGTTCATGGGCCCGGTCGACGATCCCTTCGCCGCCATCGACGGCGTGCTCAAGCAACACCGGCTGGGCGAAACCGTCGATGCCATCCTGCTCGATGTGCATGCCGAAGCGACCAGCGAGAAGGCGGCCATCGCCCATTATGTCGATGGGCGGGTCACGGCGGTGGTCGGCACCCATTCCCATGTGCCGACGGCGGATGCCCGCGTGTTGCCCGGCGGCACCGCCTTTCAGACCGATCTCGGCATGTGCGGCGACTACGACTCCGTCATCGGCATGCGCAAGGATCTGGCCGTCGCCCGTTTCCTGGAAAGCGGGGTCAAACCGCGCCTGGAACCGGCGGAAGGTCCGGCCACCCTGTGCGGCCTGTTGGTCGACACCGACGATGCCACGGGCCGGGCCGTGCGCGTTCAGCCGATTCGCCAGGGCGGCGGGCTGGAGCCGGCGATGCCAGTGTAAGGATCGTTCCGCCCGTTCCGATCCCTTGGCGACGGAATTTCTCCCCGGTAATCTTTGGTTTGCATTTGGCGGCGTATAGACGTTCTTGCGCTGCCAACGTCAGCCCCAAGGGCAGACGTTGGCGCTGCAACGCATGAACACGCTGCTGTGCCGTTATCTTCTACATGTGGTATAAACCGACCGACCGCTGACACAGTATCTGTGTTATTAACGCCTTTTACACCAATTCGGTGAACGATCTCCCATGGCCGGCCATTCCCAGTTCAAAAATATCATGCACCGCAAGGGCGCGCAGGATGCCAAGCGCGCCAAGGTGTTCACCAAACTGATCCGTGAATTGACAACGGCGGCGCGCACTGGCTTGCCCGATCCGGCGACCAACCCGCGCCTGCGTTCGGCGATGATTGCGGCGCGCAACGCCAATATGTCGAAAGACACCATGGAGCGCGCCATCAAGCGCGGCGCCGGCGCTGAAGGCGACGTCAATTACGAAGAAATGCGCTACGAAGGCTATGGTCCTGGCGGCGTCGCGGTGATTGTCGAGGCATTGACCGACAACCGCAACCGGACGGCCGGCGAAGTGCGCGCCGCCTTTACCAAGCACGGCGGCTCGCTCGGTGAAACCAACAGCGTGTCGTTCCAGTTCGAACGCATCGGCTTGATCCGTTACCCGGCGGCGTCCGCCGGCGCCGACGACATGTTCGAGGCGGCGCTGGAGGCCGGTGCCGCGGATGTCCGCTCCGATGACAGCGGTCACGACATCACCTGCGCCCCGGATGATCTCAACGCCGTGCGCGAGGCCCTGGAAAAGCGCTTCGGCGACGCCGAATCGGCACGCCTGGATTGGAAACCGCTGACCCTGGTGCCGGTCGCCGCTGATGCCGCCGAAACCCTGCTCAAGCTGTTGGACGTTTTGGAAGACAGCGACGATGTGCAACGTGTCGCTGCCAACTTCGAGGTCGACGATGCCGTGCTGGAACGGTTGAGCGCGTGAGAATTCTCGGTCTCGATCCGGGCCTGCGCCACACCGGGTGGGGCATCGTCGAAGCCCGGGACAACCGGCTGACCCATCTCGCCAACGGGATGGTGGCCAGCCGTGACAAGGACTCGCTTGCCGACCGGCTGGTGACCCTGCACGACGGCCTGCTCGCGGTGATCGAGCGCTACGCGCCGGTCGAGGCCGCGGTCGAGGAGACCTTCGTCAACAAGAACCCGGTCAGCACGCTGAAGCTGGGGCAGGCGCGCGGCGTTGCCCTGCTGGTCTCGGCGCGGGCCGGCTTGCTGGTCTTCGAATACACGCCCAACCTGGTGAAAAAGACGGTGGTCGGTACCGGGCACGCCACCAAGGAACAGATTCAGATGATGGTCGACCGGCTGTTGCCGGGCAGCCGGGGCGCCGGGGCGGATGCCGCTGATGCTTTGGCGGTCGCCATTTGCCATGCCCATCACCGCGAAACGGCGCGGCGCATCGCTGCCACGCAGGTACCGGTGCGGGAGGCGCGGGCGTGATCGCCAAGCTGACCGGGCGTGTCGATTCCGTCGGCGAGGACTGGCTGATCGTCGATGTCGGCGGTGTCGGCTATCTGGTTTACGCGCCGTCGCGGGTGTTGGCGGCGTTGCAGCCCGGCGCGCCGGTCAGCCTGCGCATCGAAACCGTGGTACGTGAAGATGCCTTCTTGCTCTATGGCTTTCTCCACGCCACCGATCAGGATTGGTTCCGCCTGTTGACCACGGTGCAAGGCGTCGGCGCCAAGGCGGCGTTGGGCCTGCTTTCGGTGCTGAGCGCCGAAGCCCTGATCGCCGCCATCGCTTCGGGCGACCGCGCCGCCTTGCAGCGGGCGCCCGGGGTCGGTGCCAACCTGGCCACCCGCGTGCTCACCGAATTAAAAGACAAGGTCGCCGGCTTCGTCCTCGGTCCCGCCGCCCGGGCGGCGGGGGAGGCGGCTTCGCCCGGCGCCGGTATCACTGCCGATGCGGTGTCGGGCCTGATCAACCTCGGCTACAGCCCGAGCGACGCGCTGCGCGCCGTCACGCTGGCCGCGGGCCGGTTGGGCGACAAGATCAGCGTCGAAGCGCTGATCCGCGCCGGTCTCAACGAAGCGGCATCGGGCGAGGTCCGGCGATGAGCCCGGAACGCGAAACTGCCCAGCCCGACCGCATGATTTCACCAGATCGCGCTCAGGGCGATACCGGCGAGGCCTCGATGCGGCCGCAGACGCTGGACGATTTTGTCGGCCAAAATCTGGTGCGTGAAAACCTGCGTGTCTTCATCGAAGCCGCCCGCTCCCGCAACGAGCCGCTCGACCACACGATCTTTTTCGGCCCCCCCGGCCTCGGCAAAACGACACTGGCGCAGATCGTCGCCCGCGAATTGGGTGTCAGCTTCCGCGCCACCTCGGGCCCGGTGATCGCGCGGGCCGGCGATCTGGCGGCGATCCTGACCAACCTGCAGGCCCGCGATGTGCTGTTCATCGACGAAATTCACCGCCTGTCGCCGGTCGTCGAGGAAATTCTCTATCCGGCGATGGAGGACTTTCAGCTCGACCTGATCATCGGTGAAGGCCCGGCGGCGCGCTCCATCCGCATCGACCTGCCGCCCTTTACCCTGGTCGGCGCCACCACCCGCACCGGCTTGATCACCACGCCGCTGCGCGAGCGCTTCGGCATTCCGCTGCGCGTCGATTTTTACGAGGTCGCCGACCTGGAACGCATCGTCCGGCGCGGCGCCGGGGTGCTCGGTTGTCCGCTGACCGCCGATGGCGCTGCCGAGATCGCCTGCCGGTCGCGCGGCACGCCGCGGGTCGCCGGGCGCCTGCTGCGCCGGGTGCGCGACTTCGCTGCTGTCGAGGGTGTCGCCAGCATCGATGCCAAGCTGGCCGATGCCGCGCTCAACCGCCTGGAGGTCGACCGTAGCGGCTTGGATGCCATGGACCGGCGCTACCTGAAATGCATCGCGGAAAGCTACGGCGGTGGCCCCGTCGGGGTCGAAACCATGGCAGCCGCCCTGTCGGAACAACGCGATACCATCGAGGAGGTGATCGAGCCCTTCCTTATACAACAGGGTTTCTTGATGCGAACGCCGCGTGGCCGCATGCTGGCCGAACGGGCTTACCGTCATCTCGGCCTGACGCCGCCGCCCTCGCTCACCCATTCGCTGGCGCAGCTTAGCCTGCTGGCTGGGCTGGAGGGCACCGATGGCTGAGGCCCTGCGCTTGGAAGCCCTTGAAAACCCTGGCGGTCGAATTCACCACGGCGAACACATTTTTGCCTTACGGGTCTATTACGAAGATACGGATGCCGGCGGCATCGTCTATTACGCCAACTATCTGCGTTATGCCGAAAGGGCGCGCACCGAGATGATTCGCGACCTGGGAATCCGCAATCCGGAACTGCACGCCCGCCATGGCGCGGGCTTTGCCGTGCGCCGTTGCAACGCCGACTACCGGCGTCCGGCCCGGCTCGACGATCTGCTCGCCGTGCATACCCGATTGACCGCCGTCGGTGGGGCTTCGGTCGATGCGGTGCAGGTGGTGCGCCGCGACGACGAAGAACTGGTCCGTTTGGACGTGCGGCTGGCCTATATAACGGCCGATGGCAAGGCGGCGCGCCTGCCCAGGGAGGTAAGGGGCGCCTTAGCGGGATTTTGCGGCGGATCGACTTCCGGTCGCCGGGAACATGGGTTGGAGAACGACTGAACGATGGATAGCAATACGATCCAAGCGGTGAGCCTGGCCGGGTCGGTGGCGGCGTCGCACGATTTTTCGATGATTTCACTCTTTTTGCGCGCCGATCTGGTGGTCAAGGCGGTGATCGTCATGCTGCTCGGCGCCTCGATCTGGTGTTGGGCGATCATCGTCGACAAGTGGTGGAACCTGCGCCGCCTCAACAATTGGGCCCGCGAGTTCGAATCGAATTTCTGGTCCGGCGGTTCGCTCGATGAACTGTTCGACCGCATCGGTGCGCAGCCGCGCGATCCGATGGCGGCGGTCTTCGTTGCCGCCATGCAGGAATGGCGGCGGTTCCAGGCAAAAGGGACGCGCGCCGCGCGCCCCGAAGCGCCGCGTGGCGGCTTGCAGGAGCGCATGGACCGGGTGATGAAGATCACCGTGAACCGCGAGATGGGCCGCGTCGAACGCTACATGACGGTGTTGGCCTCGACCGGATCGACGGCGCCCTTCATTGGCCTGTTCGGCACGGTCTGGGGCATCATGAACAGCTTCCAGGCCATCGCATCGAACAACAACACCAGCCTGGCCGTCGTCGCGCCGGGTATCGCCGAAGCCTTGTTCGCCACCGCGCTTGGTCTGCTCGCGGCAATCCCGGCGGTCGTCGCCTATAACAAGCTGTCGAAGGAGTTGGATCGCTACGCCGGCCGGCTCGATACCTTCGCCGACGAATTCCACGCCATCCTGTCGCGCCAGATGGAAGAAAGGGTCTAAGCCTTGGCAGCGACCCTTCAGCCTCGCATGGGGCGCCAACGCGGCCGGCGCGAAAGCCACCGCATGATGGCCGACATCAACGTGACGCCGTTCGTCGACGTCATGCTGGTGTTGCTGATCGTCTTTATGGTCACCGCACCACTGCTCACCGTCGGCGTGTCGGTCGACCTGCCGAAGACCGATGCCAAGGCGATCCAGGGCAATGACGAGCCGTTGACCGTTTCGGTCAATGCCGCCGGCAAGGTCTTCCTGCAGGAGACGGAAACGCCACTCGAATCCTTGGGACCACGCCTGTCGGCGATCACCGGTAACAATCCGGATGCGCGCATCTTCGTGCGCGGCGATCAGGCGATTAGTTACGGCCGGGTGATGGAAGTGATGAGCACCGTCAGCAAGGCCGGCTATCGCAAGATCGCCCTGGTGACCGAGGCGCCACGTCCAACGCCAGTGCGGCCTGCGGCGGCTGGGGGAACCAACCGGCGATGAGCATGAATCGGTCCGTTCTGGTCTCGGCCGCTGGCCACATCGCCGTCGTGGTGGTGGGCTATTTCGGGCTGCCGTTGTTGCGCGAACCGCTGGATTTGACGGAATCGGCCATGGTGGTTGAAATCGTCACGGTTGCCGATACGACCAACGTGCCGTCCCAGCCGCAGCCGCCGAAGCCGGAGCCGAAGCCCGTCGAAACGGTCCAACCCGAACCGCCGAAGCCGCCGCCACCGGTCCCCGTCGCCGCTCCGCCACCGACCCCCGTCGCCGCTCCGCCGCCGCCGCAGGTAGCGGTGTTGCCGCCCGATCCGAAGCCGGAACCCCTGCCGACGCCGAAGGCCAAGCCCGAACCGCCACCCGAGCCCAAGCCGCAGCCGAAAGTGGAGGCACCGCCACCCAAACCGCAGCCGAAGCCCGTGGTCGAAGCCAAACCGGAAAAGAAGCCGCAGGAAGCCGACCCCTTCGCTTCGGTGCTGAAGACGGTGGAGAACCTGAAGAAAAGCACCCCGCCGGACACCAAGCCCGATCCGAAGGCCAAGCCGGAACCGAAGCCGACGCCCTTCGAGGATCAGATCGCCAAGGCGTTGTCGAAGTCACCGCAGGTCTTCGATCCGACGCGTCAGCTCTCGATGAGCGAGATCGATCTGGTGAAACGGCAGATTTCGGATTGCTGGAACGTGCCGGCCGGGGCCAAGGACGCCCAGGACCTCAACGTCGTCCTGGAAGTCGAAGTCAACCGCGACGGCACGGTGCGTACCGCTGACATCAAGGATGGCTTGCGCTCGATGTCCGATCCGTTCTATCGCGCTGCGGCGGAAAGCGCCAAGCGAGCCATGTTCAATCCGAAGTGCACGCCGCTCCGCCTGCCGCCCGACCGCTATGAACATTGGCGGTCGATGATCATTACCTTCAATCCGAAAGAGATGTTCGGCACATGATGCTTTCCAACGGCTGTCAAATCTCCCGGCGATTCCGTTTCATTGCCGTCTTGCTCTCTTTCGTCGCGGCCATCTTATCCTTCTCCGGTCCTGCCGCGGCCCAACTGCGCATCGACATCACGCGCGGCAAGGTCGAGCCGATGCCGATCGCCATCACCGAATTCCAGGCGCAAACGCCGGATGACGGTCGTTTCGGTAAGGATATTTCCGGTGTCATCTCGGCCGATCTGGAACGCTCGGGCCTGTTCCGCCCGGTCGATCCCAAGGCCTTCATCGACCCCAAGCCGCCGCTCGGTGCCCCACCGCGCTTTGCCGATTGGCGGGTAATCAACGCCCAGGCCATGGTCCACGGCCAGGTGCGGACCCTGCCCGACGGTCAGTTGCAGGTCGATTTCCGGCTGTGGGACGTGCTGGCCGGCCAGCAGATGGAAGGCGCCAGCATGACCGGCACCCCGGCACAGGGGATCTGGCGCAAGCTGGCGCACCGGATATCGGATGCCATCTACAAGCGTATCACCGGCGAGGACGGCTACTTCGATACCCGTATCGTCTATATCGCTGAGACCGGACCGCTAACCCGGCGCATCAAGCGGCTGGCGACCATGGATCAGGACGGCGCCAACCATCAGTTCCTGACCGACGGCAGCTCGCTGGCACTGACGCCGCGCTTTTCGCCGAGCCAACAGGAAATCACCTTCCTGTCCTATCACAACAACACGCCCCGGGTTTACATCTACAATATGCAGACCGGGCGGCAGGAAGTGCTGGGCGACTTTCCCGGCATGACCTTCGCGCCGCGCTTTTCGCCCGATGGCAATGGCGTCATCATGAGCATGGCGAAAGACGGCAATTCGGAAATCTTTTCGATGGACCTGCGCACCCGCCGGGTGACGCAACTGACCACCAATTCGTTCATCGACACGGCGCCCAGCTATTCGCCCGATGGCCGGCGCATCGCCTTCGAATCGGATCGCGGCGGCACCCAGCAGATCTATGTGATGGACGCCAACGGCGGCAACGTGGAGCGAATCAGCTTCGGCCACCTTAAGGATGGCGTCTGGCAGGGGCGCTATGCCACGCCGGTCTGGTCGCCGCGCGGCGACCTGATTGCCTTTACCAAGCAGTACCAGGGAAACTTCTACATCGGCGTCATGCGCCCGGATGGCAAGGGCGAGCGCCAGCTAGCGCAGGGCTTCCTGGTCGAGGGTCCGACTTGGGCGCCAAATGGCCGGGTTCTCATGTTTTTCAAGCAGGATCGCTCGGATGCGCGGGGCGGTGGCGGACGGACGCGGGTCTATTCCGTCGATTTGACCGGTTACAACGAACGCGAGGTGGTTACCCCCCTCGATGCTTCCGATCCGGCCTGGTCGCCGCTGAATCCCTAAAAGAGTTTTAATACTCTCTTAAAACAAAAGAGTTATTTACATTCACGACATTCCGACCTATTTAGTCGCCGAGCCGAGTAAGGCTAGGGGAACAGGTTAGCGTGTGGTGGAAGGCGGCGAGTGGCCGCGAACTGTTGTGTCTAATTGCTCCTGCGAGGAGGATCTCTAGAATGCGTCTCAAGTTTTTGGCTTTGCTGGCCGCCGCCGTGCTGGTCGCGGGTTGTTCCTCGGCGCCGGAGGAGTCTAAGTCGGGCACCGGCACCGGTGGTGCCGCAACCGGCGCGTCGTCCACTACCGCACCTGCCGCTGCTGCGCAGCCGGCCGGTCCGCGTCCGGGCAGCCAGGAAGAACTCGTCGCCACTGTCGGCGATCGCGTTTTCTTTGACTACGATAAGAGTGTCGTGAAGCCGGAAGGCCGCACGGTTCTCAACCGCCAGGCTGCTTGGTTGAAGCAGTACGGTTCGGTTGCCGTCACCATCGAAGGCCATTGCGACGAGCGTGGCACACGGGAATACAACCTCGCCCTCGGCGAGCGCCGCGCCAATGCCGTGAAGGATTATCTTATTGCGCAAGGCATCAGCGCCAGCCGCATCAGGACGATCTCCTACGGCAAGGAACGTCCGGTGGCCCTCGGCTCGAACGACGCCGCGTATTCTCAGAATCGTCGTGGCGTGACCATGGTTAGCGCGCCCGGCTCCTGATCGCCGGTCGTCCGCGACTGAATAAGGGCGCCTGCCCGTGCCGACCACGTGTCGGCCGGGCAGGCGCCTTTTTTTGTTTGCGCTTCCGGCAAGCTGGGCCGATGAAAAGCGCTCTGCCGAAATCTCATTTTTAGCCCCGATGCCCTATTTTTGCCGTCAAGCTCAGGCTCGATATCGCTATGATGATGGCGGAGTTCGTTGCGATTCGGGGCAAAGGACGTAGCCGATGATTGCCGATCGTGAGTCCGGCCGGCGAACCGGCCCAATGTATATGGGACAGGGGTACCGGGCCGGTTGCCTGGCGCTGTTCTTGGCCGCTGTGGTGTTCGTCGTTCCCGCGCTAGCCCAGACCCAGAGCATGCAGCCAGTATTCGACCGCTTGGAGCGGCTCGAACGCGACATCCGTACCCTCAATCAGCAGATCGCCCGGCCAGGATCGGTACCCCCCGCAGCGGCCTCGCCGGCGCCCGGCGCCGCTGCACCGGCGCGTGCGCCGGAAGTGGCCTCGGGCGATGCCTATGTCCGCATCGACGGGCGCCTGGCGGCGCTGGAAGACGAGTTGCGCGGACTGACCGGGCGCAACGAAGAAATCGTCCACCGCTTGGCGCAGATGGAATCGACGCTGGAAAAAATGTCGAGCGACATCGATTTCCGTCTGGGCGCGCTGGAAAAATCCACCGCGCGTGCCGATCCGCAGACCGCCGAGGCTCCTGCCGCGCCGCCGTCGCCACGCACC
>CAMCUA010000105.1 GCA_945878455.1 Asaia bogorensis
GCAAAGAGGTCGACGTCGCCCCGCGCCGTCCTGATCCCCGTCGACGATTTCTTCTGAAAGGCGTGCAGGACTTAGACCGCCTTGGCAAAGCGCACGGTGTAGACGGCCCGATAGGCGTTCCCGTCATGGCTCTCGACGAGTTCGAAAACGCCCGGCCCCTGCCCCTTCCAGGGCTTGGCGGAAGGGTGCGTGCCGCCGAACTGCGCCAGGCCGAGCGCGTTGCCCATGTCGTCCTTCACCGGTTCGGGAAAGGCGAGGAAGTCCTTCTTGGACGAACCCACCCAATCGAGCGGCTTCTCGCCTTTCGCCAACATGCCAGCCATGCGTAAATATCCCTTTATTGGGATAATATTTCAAGTCATATCTTAAGCGCGCGGGCGTCCGTCGGATCGTCTCTCGCAATGGATTGACGATGTCGACGCCCGAGAAATCCCTCTCGTTGTCGGTCACGACGATACAGCCGTTGGCCCAGGCGACGTTCCCCTATCGAGCCCCACATCCCTTGTCGGCGCCGGGTTCATGTGCGAACTAACGGCCGGTGACCGCGACGTCGCTTCAGCCCCTTCCAACACTACGGACTCCCATGATTCGTCTCGACAACATCAGCAAGCAGCATGGCCATCAAATCTTGTTCGTCGACGCGTCGATGGGCCTGCAGAAGGGGGAGAAGGTGGGGCTTGTCGGGCCCAATGGCGCCGGCAAGACGACGCTGTTTCGCATGATCAAAGGCGAGGATCGGCCCGACGACGGGCAGGTGTCGATCGATCCCGGCACGACGATCGGTTATTTTAGCCAGGATGTTGGCGAAATGTCGGGCCAGAGCGCCGTCGCGGCGGTGATGGATGGCGTCGGGCCGGTCAGCGCGCTGGCCACCGAAATGGCTGAGCTCGAGGCCGCGATGGTCGATCCGGATCGGGCGGGCGACATGGACGCCATCGTCGAGCGCTATGGCGAGGTGCAGGCGCGCTTCGAGGAACTGGATGGTTATGCGCTGGATGCGCGAGCGCGCGAGGTGCTCGCCGGGCTCAGCTTCAGCCAGGAACGCATGGACGGCGACGTCGGCCTGCTGTCGGGCGGCTGGAAGATGCGCGTGGCGCTGGCCCGCATCCTGCTGATGCGGCCCGATGCCATGCTGCTGGACGAACCGAGCAATCATCTCGACCTCGAAAGCCTGATCTGGCTGGAGGATTTCCTCAAGCGCTACGAAGGCGCCTTGCTGATGACGTCGCATGACCGCGAGTTCATGAACCGCGTCGTCGGCAAGGTCGTGGAGATCGATGGCGGTTCGCTCACGACCTATGCCGGGAATTATGATTTCTACGAGCGGCAGCGGGCGCTGAGCGAGCAGCAGCGCCAGGCGCAATTCGAACGCCAGCAGGCGATGCTCGCCAAGGAAATCAAATTCATCGAGCGCTTCAAAGCGCGCGCCTCTCACGCGGCGCAGGTCCAGAGCCGGGTGAAAAAGCTGGACAAGATCGAACGGGTGGAGCCGCCGCGCCGGCGCCAGTCCATCCAGTTCGACTTCCGCACGCCCCCACGCTCGGGCGATGACGTGGCGAACTTCAGGAACCTGCACAAGGCCTACGGCAGCCAGCCGGTCTACGCGGGGCTCGATTTCAAGGTGCGTCGCAAGGAACGCTGGTGCGTGCTCGGCGCCAACGGCGCCGGGAAATCCACCCTGCTGAAACTGGTGGCCGGAGCCGTCGAGCCGGACCAAGGCAGCGTCACGGTCGGCGCCAACGTCAGGATGGGCTATTTCGCCCAGCACTCCATGGACCTGCTGGACGGCGACGATACGGTGTTCGAGTCGCTGGATGACTCATTCCCGCAGGCCGGACAGGGGGTGCTGCGCACACTCGCCGGCTGCTTCGGCTTCTCCGGCGACGACATCGAAAAGCCCTGCCGCGTACTGTCCGGCGGCGAGAAGGCGCGCCTGGTCATGGCCAAGATGCTATTCGATCCGCCGAACTTCCTGGTTCTCGATGAACCCACGAACCATCTGGATATGGCGACGAAGGAGATGCTGGTTGCCGCGCTGGCGGACTTCGACGGCACGATGTTGTTCGTTTCGCACGACCGTCGTTTCCTGGCCGCCCTCTCTAACCGCGTGCTGGAGGTGACGTCCGACGGCGTTCATCAGTACGGCGGCGGCTACACCGAATATGTCGAACGGACGGGCCAGGAAGCGCCAGGTCTTCACCCAGGCGATTGAAGCCGCCCCGGTTGCCCAGGGCGGCTCTACCTGACCCCGTCTCAGAGGGCGTCGAGCGCGGCGTTCAGCGTTTTGCTCGGCCGCATCCCCGCCGATGTCCTGGCCTGATCGGGCCGGTAATAACCGCCCGTATCCACCGGCTTGCCCTGGGCTGCGATCAGCTCGGCATTGATCTTGGCCTCATTGGCCGTCAGCGCATCCGCCAGCGGTTTGAAGCGGGCCGCCAGCGGCGAGCTGTTGTCGCGCTTGGCCAGCGCCTCCGCCCAATAGAGCGCCAGGTAGAAATGGCTGCCGCGATTATCCAGTTCGCCAACCTTGCGAGCCGGCGAACGGTTGTATTCAAGGATCTTGCCGTTGGCCTCGTCGAGCGTCTCGGCCAGAACCTTCACGTCCTCGTTGCCGCTGGTCTGCGCCAGGTGTTCGAGCGATGCGCCGAGCGCCAGGAATTCGCCCAGGGAATCCCAGCGCAGATAGCCTTCCTGCTGGAACTGCTCCACATGCTTGGGCGCCGAGCCGCCAGCCCCGGTCTCGAACAATCCGCCGCCCGCCAGCAACGGCACGACCGACAGCATCTTGGCCGACGTGCCCAGCTCCATGATCGGGAACAGATCGGTCAGGTAGTCGCGCAGCACGTTGCCGGTCACCGAGATGGTGTCCTGCCCCTTGCGGATGCGGTCGAGCGAGAACTTGGTGGCCTCGACCGGCGCCAGAATGCGGATGTCCAGACCCGATGTGTCCTCGTTCTTGAGATATTTCTCGACCTTGGCGATCAGTTGCGCGTCGTGCGCGCGTTTGGCGTCGAGCCAGAACACCGCCGGGGTGTCGGTCAGGCGCGCGCGGCGCACCGCGAGCTTGACCCAGTCCTGGACGGGCACGTCCTTGACCTGGCACATCCGGAAGACGTCGCCGATCTCGACCGGCCGGGACAGCAGGATCGTGCCGTCATCGGCGACGACGCGGACCGTGCCGCCCGTGGCGACCTCGAACGTCTTGTCGTGCGAGCCATACTCCTCGGCCTGTTGCGCCATCAAGCCGACGTTGGGCACGGAACCCATGGTCTTTGGGTCGAAGGCGCCATGCGCCTTGCAGTCGTCGATGACGGCCTGGAATAGCGTCGCGTAGCAACGATCGGGGATCGCGGCGATGACGTCGTGCAGCTTGCCGTCGGCGCCCCACATGCGCCCCGATTCGCGGATCATCGCCGGCATCGATGCGTCGACGATCACGTCGCTCGGCACATGCAGATTGGTGATCCCCCGGTCGGAATTGACCATGGCCAGGCCCGGCCGCTTGGCGTAGGTGGCCTCGATATCGGCCTTGATGGCGGCCTTCTCGGCCGCCGGCAGCGTCTCGATCCGGGTCAGCATGTCGGCCACGCCGTTGTCGGGATCGACGCCCAGGCGCGTCAACGTGGCGCCATGCTTCTCGAACACGTCGGCGAAGAACACGGAAAGGCAATGACCGAACAGGATGGGATCGGAGATCTTCATCATGGTCGTCTTGACGTGCAGCGAAAACAGGACGCCGTCCTTCTTCGCCGCGTCAATCTGCGCGGCGAAGAAGGCGCGCAACGCCTTGCGGCTCATCACCGACGCATCGAGGATCTCGCCGGCGATCAGCGGAATCTTCGGCTTCAGCACCGTGACCGCACCATCGCTGCCGACCAGCTCGATCCGGGCATTGGTCGGCGCCGCAACAGTCGCAGCGACCTCCGAACCGTAGAAATCGCCGCCCGGCATGTAGGCCACACGCGATTTCGAGTCCTTGCTCCAGGCGCCCATCTTATGCGGATTGTTGCGCGCGTACTGCTTCACGGCGCCGGCCGCGCGGCGGTCGGAATTGCCCTCGCGCAGCACCGGATTGACGGCGCTGCCGAGCACCTTGCCGTAGCAGGCACGGATTTCCTTATCCGCTGGCGTCGCGTCGCTGTCCGGATAGTCCGGCACGTCGTAACCCTTGCTCTGCAACTCCTTGATTGCGGCCTTCAACTGCGGGATCGAGGCGGAGATATTGGGCAGCTTAATGATGTTGGCCTCGGGGCGCATCGCCAGTTTGCCGAGTTCGGCGAGATCGTCGGGGACCTTTTGCGCGGGCGTCAGTTTGTCGGGGAAGTTGGCGATGATGCGCCCGGCCAGCGAAATGTCCTTCAGCTTCATCTTCACGCCGGCCGCGCCGACGAAGGCTTCGACGATGGGCAGCAGGGAAAACGTCGCAAGCGAAGGTGCTTCATCGACCTTCGTCCAAACGATTTCGAGATCCGGCATGATGGCACCTCCGCGCGTCGCTTTGATTTCGGCTGAATTAGTCCAGTGGCGATGATGGCCAGTCTTGTCGCACTGACGTGACGGAAAGGCAATCTCTTCGGTACGGCGATGTCACCCCTTCCCCGGCCCCAGCCTCACCATCCGCATGCCCGGCGACATCACGCCCGAAAAGCTCGCCATCCTGCGCCGCGCCGATACCGACTGCCTGGAAGAAATCCGCGCCGCCGCCCGCGACCTCGGATTCTTCCGGATGACGATCTCCACACCCTGATCGAGCCTTGTCAGGAACGTCATCAGCCGCTCCTCGGAGAATCCGTCGAGCTTACAGTTGACCAGCGCCGACACTTCCGGGGTCCTTCGGCCAAGGCCCGCAGGCCAAACACGCCTCTCTCCCCCGCACCTAGGTATAGGTCGCTCAGCGGCCGACAGACCGGCCAGTCTTGTGCGTTCCCTTGCCAGATACCATCTTCACCGATACCGTCATGATCCGAGCGGCTTGTGACGGTATTTGCTTCGGCGGTTGTGACTACGCTGTTTCTTGCCGAGTCGTCCGCCGCCGCGAGCCGTTGGCCTGTGCCAAAGAGGCCCTCGGAAAGCCGGTCGGTCCAGAGCCGTCCGTCTGGGTTGAGCATCGCCTCGCAACCGATGGGTCTTCCCAGTATCCGGCGGTGGCGAGCCGAGTGCGGCATGCATATAGGCCGATTAGCGCGACGGCAGAGTCTTCTACGTGGATGCCATGAACACCCCAGCTTACGCCGCACCTCCCCTGATGTCCCCATCCCGCCACCGGCCGGATGCCGCCAAGGCCGCCCCCTTCCTACCGATGACTCGCGCCGAGATGACCGCCCTCGGCTGGGACGCCTGCGACATCGTGCTGGTCACCGGCGACGCCTATGTCGATCACCCGAGCTTCGGCATGGCGATTGTCGGCCGGCTGCTCGAATCCCAGGGCTATCGCGTCGGCATCATCGCCCAGCCCGACTGGCAGTCGGCCGAACCGTTCAAGGCGCTGGGCAAGCCGGCCCTGTTCTTCGGCGTCACCGGCGGCAACATGGATTCGATGGTCAACCGCTACACGGCGGACCGCCGGCTGCGCCACGACGACGCCTACACCCCCGGCGGCGAGGGCGGCCGGCGGCCGGATCGCTGCACCCTCGTCTACGCGCAACGCTGCCGCGAGGCGTTCAAGGATGTGCCGATCGTGCTCGGCGGCATCGAGGCGTCGTTGCGTCGCATCGCCCATTACGACCACTGGTCCGAGAAGGTGCGCCGCTCGGTGCTGGCCGACGCCAAGGCGGACCTGCTGCTCTACGGCAACGCCGAGCGCGCCGTCGTCGAGGTGGCCCACCGGCTCGCCGCCGGCGAGGCGCCGCGCGATCTCGATTCCATCCGGGGCGTCGCCCTGTTCCGCCGCGTGCCCGACCATGTCACGGAACTGCGTGCCGACGATCTCGACTCCGCCGACGAGGGCGCCGCCCGCCGCCCCGGCGACACCGTGATCCGGCTGCCGGCCTACGAGCAGGTCGAGCAGGACCGCGAGGCCTATGCCCGCGCCTCGCGCGTGCTGCATCGCGAAAGCAATCCCGGCAACGCGCGCCCGCTCGTCCAGCGCCACGGCGACCGCGACCTGTGGCTGAACCCGCCGCCGATCCCGCTGACCACGCCCGAGATGGACGCCGTCTACGACCTGCCCTACGCCCGCGCGCCGCATCCGTCCTACGGCGATGCGAAGATCCCGGCGTGGGAGATGATCAAGAACTCGGTCACCATCATGCGCGGCTGCTTCGGCGGCTGCACCTTCTGCTCGATCACCGAGCACGAGGGCCGCATCATCCAGAGCCGCTCGGAAACCTCGATCCTGCGCGAGATCGAGCTGATCCGCGACAAGACGCCCGGGTTCAAGGGCATCATCTCCGACATCGGCGGGCCGACCGCCAACATGTACCGGATGGCCTGCAAGGACCCGAAGGTCGAGGCAGCCTGCCGGCGGCCGTCCTGCGTCTTCCCCGACATTTGCCCGAACCTGAACACCTCGCACGACGATCTGATCGCGCTCTATCGCAAGGTGCGCGAGGTGAAGGGCATCAAGAAAGTGATGGTCGCCTCCGGCGTGCGCTACGACCTTGCGGTGAAGAGCCCGGCCTATATCAAGGAGCTGGTGACCCATCACGTCGGCGGCTATCTGAAGATCGCGCCTGAGCACACCGAGCGCGGCCCGCTCGACAAGATGATGAAGCCGGGGATCGGCGCCTACGACCGCTTCAAGCAGATGTTCGATGCCGCCGCCAAGCAGGCCGGCAAGGAATATTACCTGATCCCGTATTTCATCGCGGCGCATCCCGGCACGACCGACGAGGACATGATGAACCTCGCGATCTGGCTCAAGAAGAACCGCTACCGCGCCGACCAGGTGCAGACGTTCCTGCCCTCGCCGATGGCGACCGCCACGGCCATGTATCATTCCGGCGTCAATCCGCTGCGCGGCGTGCGGCGTGGGGCGAGCGAGAAGGTCGACGCCATCAAGGGGCTCAAGCAGCGCCGGCTGCACAAGGCCTTCCTGCGCTACCACGACCCCGACAACTGGCCGGTGCTGCGCGAGTCTCTGAAGCGCATGGGTCGCGATGACCTGATCGGCTCAAAACCCGACCAACTCGTGCCGGCCCACCAGCCGCCCGGCACCGGCAAGGCCGCCACCGGCAAGCCTGGCGCCGGCACGCATCGGCCGCTGCGCCGCGCGGACCGGACGCGGCGCTTCACCACCAAGGGCGTGCCCTTCCCCGCGAGCAAGTGACTTAAGCGGACGGTAACGTATCGTCGCGCCGCATGACGGCGGCGAAGAAGCCATCGGTATCGTGACGCGCGGGCGTCAGCGACAAGAAGTCCGGGTGAGCCGAACCGGTCAGCTGCGGCGCCGCCTCGCGCAGCGGCACGATCTGGAACACGGGATGCGCCACCAGGAAGGCGGCAATTTGTTCTTCGTTCTCCTCGGGTAGTAGGGAACACGTGGCATAGACGAGCCGTCCGCCGGGCTTCACCAGCCGCGCGGCACTGATAAGGATAGCCGCCTGCAGCGGAAGTAGGTTCTCAAGCCCCGGCCCCAGGACGCGCCAGCGAGCATCCGGATTCCGCCGCCACGTGCCGGTGCCGCTGCACGGTGCGTCGACCAGAACGCGGTCGAACGAGCCCTTGTGACGCTTCACCCAGCGGTCCCTTTCGCTGGTCAGGGGCCGGGTCTCGATATTGTGCAGTCCGGCACGGCGGAACCGCTCGGCGCTGCGCTTCAAACGGTTGGCCAAGACATCGCAGGCCACGACGTGACCCTTGTTGGCCATCTGTGCGGCGATGGCCAGCGTCTTGCCACCGGCACCGGCACAGAAATCGACCACTTGTTCGCCCGGCTGCGCGTCGACCAGCATGGCGACCAGCTGCGAGCCCTCGTCCTGGATCTCGACCTCGCCGCTTCTCAACATCGGCAGGCTGGCCAACGGGGGACGCTCTGTCAGGCGAATGCCGAACGGAGCCATGCGCGATGCCTCAGCCCGCAGGCCAAGGTCCCACAGCGCGCGCAGCATAACCTCGCGCGCGGTCTTGAGCGGATTGACGCGCAGATCGAGCGGGGCTGCTGTCAGGAGCGCGGCCATCTCGCGCCGGAAAGCGTCGCCGAAGCGTCGCCGCAGGGAGGCGACTGCCCAGACCGGACATTCCGCGAGCACCTCGTCTGGCATGGCGGGATGGTCGATGGTGCCACCCTGCAACTTCTTGAGCAACTTCCGCTCCTCGTCCGTCAGGCAGGCAGGCGCGAAAGACCCGCCGCTGAACAGCCCGTCGACCTCGTCAGGTTCCATGCCCCCATCGAGCACAAGCCAAGCCAGCAGCCGGTCGCGCGGCGAGGTCGGACGTCCGTGCTGCGCCAGCCACCAGCCCAACCGTGCGTGATGTCGCAGCAGCGTATAGAGCAAATCGTAAATGCGGCCGCGATCCTGGTCGCCGATATGGCGCCGGACTCGAAACCACGCCGAGACGACAGCATCGGCGGGACGCGCGACACCATCGACGTCATGCATCAGTTCGAGCGTAGCTTGCAGACACGCGGCTGGGGTCACGGAACGTCAATCAGGCTGGAAATCCGCGCGCCACGCCGCTGTTTACATTCGGCCCCCGTCCTGGCCGACTGATCCGACTCTCGATGAATCGCAGGTCTCATTCCGGATTCTCCACGACATGACCGGGTGCGAGGTTACGCGGACATAACCCCTTCGGGCTATGCCGCCCTTACGGAAATGTCAGCCCGCCCGTCGGGCTGATGGTAGTCCCCGTGATAAAGGCGGACTCGTCCGACGCCAGGAAGGCGGCAACGGCGCCGATGTCTTGGGGATTGGCGATCCCGAGCGGGGCGCGCTCGGCGATCCGGGCGTACTGGGCCCGGTGCAGCGCCGTCATCGGGGATTTGCCTTCGTGGGCGTCCCAGGCGGGCGAGTCGGCGACCAGGGTCACGGCGATGCAATTTACGCGCACCTTGTGCCGCGCCATCTCCTTGGCCAGCACCTTGGTCGCCATCACCAGGCCGCCGGCATAAAGCGCCACCGTCGTCTGCCCAGCGGTCGGCACCCGGCCGCCCTCGGAGGTGACGAAGATGCAACTGCCGGCCCGGCGTTCGATCATGTGTGGCAAAACGGCATGAACCGGCAGCAGCTTGGCGACGGTCACCTTGGCCACGACCTCGGCGACCCCCACCACATCGATGGTATCGAAGATGCCGCGTACCCGCGGCGAGCGGGTTTCTTCCGAAGGGACGCCCCCGGCGCTGGCGACCATGATATCGATCCTGCCGAACCTCTGGATCGTGGCGGCGGCGAGCGCGTCCATGTCCGCTTTCGATTGCACGTTCGCCGCAAAGAAATCAGCTGTGCCGCCCGTGGCGCGCAAGGCCTTGATAATCTTCGCACCCCGTTCCGCATCCCGCCCGGTCACCATGACCGCCGCGCCCTCGGCAAGGAATTTGCCGGCGATCCCATAACCGATCCCGCCCGTCGATCCAGTGACGATGGCGACCTTGTCCTTCATGTGTTGCATGCGATGTATTCCTCGCGACCTTCTGTTATCCCGCTAGCCGAGGCGCGCCCCCCGAATGAATCGACTTCCGCCGCAAACAGGACTTGAATATCGCCCCATGCGCTCGGCGAAAGCGACAACCAAATTCCAAAGTCTGGGGAGGTCCGCCATGAAGATCACCAAAGTCGTCGCCACCTGCCACAGCGTCCCCGTGATGCTGCCGTTCCAGGACAAACCCCATCCCATCGAATTCTTCATGGTACGGGTGGAAACCGATGCCGGGATCGTCGGCCATGGCATCGGACCGGCCTATTACCGTTTCTCGACACGCGAATTCATCCACCGCCAGTTGGGCCCCTTCATGATCGGCAAGGATCCTCTGGCCACCGAGATGATCTGGAACCGCGATGCTCCCATTGAACTCGGCAGCATCCACGCCTCCTACTTCGGCAGTTCCGAAATGCTGCGCTGGGGCTTCGGCGCCATCGACATCGCGCTCTGGGACATCAAGGGCAAATACTTCAACCAGCCGATCTTCCGCCTGCTCGGCGGCGATACCAACCGCATCCCGGCTTACATCACCGCCGGCCTCCATACCTACAGCAAGGATCGGCTGGCCGAGGTCGCCAACAAGATGGGCAGGGTCGAAGGCAACCACCTGAAGATGCAGGTCTCCTATACGAACGGCCCCGACATGGACGAGGAGGAAGACCGCGTCCGCGTCATGCGCCAGGCGATGGGCGACGACGTCATGCTGATGGTCGATGCCAACGACCGGCTCAAGCTGCAACAGGCGAAGGACCTGTGCAGCCGCATCGAGAAGTACGACATCACCTGGTTCGAAGCGCCGATCAGCATGACCACCAGTATCGAACAGCTGCCGCTGCTGCGCCAGTACACCACCATCCCCTTGGGCCACAGCGGCAGCCTGCCCGGCCAGCGCTGGTTCTACCGCAACATGATCGAGGCCAAGGCGGTGGATATCCTGCAGCCCAACGTCGTCATGGTCGGCGGCTTTACCGAGGCGATCAAGATCGCCAACCTGGCCCAGGCCTTCAACCTGCGGGTTGCCACCGGCGCCGGCCAGCCGGCCCACAACATGCATCTGATCGCCGGCATCGCCAACGGCTGGATGGTCGAATGCCATTACGGCCACGTGCTGCGCGACCAGATCATCTACAAGAACGCACCGCACCCCGAGAGAGGCTGGCTGACCCTGCCGGAAAAGCCGGGCCTCGGGCTGGACGTCGACGAAGCAGCGCTGAAGAAATACGAAGAAGCCTGAGCACGCGAACGACAAGACTTGAAGGAGGCTCTACTTGATGAACGAGATCACCATGAACGTGGAC
>CAMCUA010000106.1 GCA_945878455.1 Asaia bogorensis
AAAGGCGCTACGCGCGGCTTGAAATTACAAGGAAACCTGGGCAGTTACCATAAAGCAGGAAATTGGTCAATATTCGGGCATTTGGCCCGTCTTCGGATGGCCGCACGAAGGCTGGCATCCATGATTGAGGGTATTGCCTGGGTTCGCCGCCACTCTGGCGATTCGGTGTCTGACTCTAGGAAATGGCTCCTAAAAGCCGCGGTATTGTTGGTGGCCTGGGGAACGGTTATCTTGCCGCTGATGAAATGGCGCTACATATGCGGGTTGGCGATTCTGGGGCTTCTCGGAAGCTTGGCGGCGCTGGCTCAGAGCGGGGGCGGAACTGTGGGCAGTGACTGGCGTACGGCCAGTCGCGCCTCCATCGGCATCGCCCCCGATCCCGCCGTCCACCCCGAACCCATCATCCAGGTCTATGCTGCCCGGGCCGTCGGCTGGCGCGGACGGTTTGGCGTTCATTCCTGGATTGCAGCCAAGCCGGCCAACGCCATAGCCTTCGATGTCTATGAGGTGATCGGATGGCGCAGCTACAACAGCCTGCCGGCGATATCCGTCAGCAATCGCCCGGCCGACGGCCGTTGGTTCGGTAATACGCCGGAATTGTTAGCAGACGTTCGTGGCGATGGCGTTGAGGAGATGATTCTGCGGCTGCGTACCGCTGTCGAGGCTTATCCGCGCGGCGACACCTATACAATCTGGCCCGGACCCAACAGCAATACCTTCGTGGCCCATTTAGCGCGGGCCCTCCCCGAATTGCGCCTCGATCTGCCGCCAACCGCCATCGGCAAGGACTTCATCCCTGACAGCCTCATCGCCGCGGCGCCAAGCGGCACCGGGTACCAACTGTCCCTATTCGGCTTGTTGGGCATCCTGGTGGCTGTCGAGGAAGGCCTGGAGATCAATATTCTCGGCCTCACATTCGGAATCGATCCTCTCGACCTTGCTCTCAAACTGCCATTTGTCGGACGCCTTGGCCCGAATGGCGGGTAAGCCAGTCCAGCAGCTTGACATAACCTTACGTCACGCCGGCATTCCAAAGGTTTTGCGATGAAACCGCGTCACGCTGCGGCGCTCGCACTCATCATCTTCATCTGGGGCTCCAATCTGGTCATCGGCAAGATCGGCGTGACCCAGATCCCGCCCATCTTCATGATGGCGATGCGCTTTGTTTTGGTGGCCGCGCTGTTGGCACCGTTCCTACGCACCGTTGCTGGTCCGTGGCAACAGATCGTGCCGTTGTCGGTGACCCTCGGCGGCCTGCAATTTTCCCTGATGTTCAGCGGCCTACGCGGCATCGACGCCGGTGCCGCGTCCATCGCCGTTCAGCTCTATGTGCCGTTCAGCGCGATACTGGCCTGGATGGTCTTTCGCGAGCGCCTTCGTCCACAGCAGATCGGCGGCATGCTGATTGCCTTTGCCGGTGCCTATGTGCTGTTCGGGGCGCCGCGCGTCGCACCGAACTCCCCGTCGTTTCTTCTCGTCGTTGCCGGCGCCTTCATGCTGTCCGTGGCCACCATTCAGATCAAACGCCTGGGGACGGTGAACGTCTTTGCCTTGAACGCCTGGGTGGCCATCCTTGCTGCCCCGCAACTTTTCGTCTTGTCCTGGTTTTTGGAGGGCGGGCAGCTCGCCGCCCTGGCCGTGACCGACTGGCGCGGCTGGGGGGCGTTGGTCTGGATGGCGGTGGCCGTGACCATCGTTAGCCACGGACTCTTTTATACGCTGATCAACAGCTACCCATTGTCGCAGGTCATACCGCTGACGCTGCTGTCGCCGGTTCTGGCCGTCGTCATGGCGGTACCAGTCTTGGGTGAACCGATCACCATGCATCTGGTTGCCGGCGGGCTGCTGACCTTGATGGGTGTCGCCGCCATACATTTTTTTCGAGCATTGCCGGCGCCGAACATCGGCGTGCCGCCGGACCGATAAGCGCCAGGTGAGCGAATCTTGACCCCAGCCGCACCCCTGTGGCGTCCTTCGCCCAATCACGATGCGCGCCCGGATGGCAGGGTCGTTGACATATTGGTGCTGCATTACACCGACATGGCCGATGCTGCGGCCGCGCTAGCACGGTTGTGCGACCGCGCGGCGAAGGTCAGCGCCCATTATCTGATCGGTCGCGACGGCACGGTTTTCCAAATGGTCGACGAAGGGCTGCGCGCCTGGCATGCTGGTGCCGCCTGTTGGCAGGGGGCCAGCGATATCAACGCCCGTTCCATCGGGATCGAATTGGACAATCCGGGACATGGACTGGGTTTGGTCCCTTTTCCCGCGGTGCAGATGGGGGCTCTTGTCGTGCTTGCCGGTACTGTGCTGGCCCGCCATCCCATCCCTGCCCAAAATGTCGTTGGCCATTCCGACGTGGCGCCCCGGCGCAAACAGGACCCTGGCGAGTTGTTCGATTGGCGGGGTCTGGCCGCCGCAGGGATCGGCCAGTGGCCGTCGGTGGCGTCGCCGCAACCGGCCGATCCTGTGCTGGCCCACCGACTGCTCGGTGCCATCGGCTATGAAATCGTGGACATTGGTGCAACCCTTGCCGCCTTTCAACGCCGCTACCGGCCAAGCGCCATCGACGGACGTCTCGATACCGAAACCATGGGCCTGATCGTCGCTGTTGCGAAACTAGGTAGCGCCGGCGCCGGCTATCGGGCTTGACCACTTGCCATGGTGGCAGTACCTGAAGGCAGGCCAGACGGCCGGATGGCCGCCTTTCGCCCGTTCGCGGGCGGGGGGAGGAAAGTCCGGGCTCCACGGAAACACGGTGCCGGGTAACGCCCGGCGGGGGCGACCCTAGGGAAAGTGCCACAGAAAGCAAACCGCCGGCCTGGGATCGGTTCGCCGAAACCTGCCGGCAAGGGTGAAAGGGTGCGGTAAGAGCGCACCGCGTCGCCGGCAACGGGGACGGCACGGTAAACCCCACCGGGAGCAAGACCAAATAGGGGCGGCACGTCGTGCCGCCGGCGTTCGCGCCGGTGGCCGGCAGGCGGGTTTCCACGCTGCCGCCCGGGTCGGTCGCGCGAGGCGTCCGGTAACGGACGTCCCAGATGAATGGCCATCCCCCAGACGGCGGGTAACCGACGGCCTGGGGACAGAACCCGGCTTACAGGCCGTCTGGCCTTTATGTGCCTGCAAGCATTGGAAGATTGTTAGGGTGGGAGCGGTTGGGTCCGCCCTGGGCCTATCCTGCTTTGCGGCCTATATCGCTCACAATAGGAACAAACATAGAACATTGTGACCGTCCCTAAGACGACCATTACTGCTTTTCGACAATGGTACTCCTCATTACTTGGCAGGGGACAGGGGAAGGCCCCCCACAAGTGCTGAGCAAGACTTTATTAACCCAAGTAACGCCATAGTCACCCATTGACGCCCATATACACCCATGATATCCCAATTTGTCCCATAGGGATAAACGCGGAATTCGGGTGTGCGGAACCGGGAATTCCGTGCCGGCAACGCGATGGAATGAAGGGGCTTGGATCCCTATGGCGCTTCTCGTCGGGAGGCACGTCAACAAGATCGACAAGAAGGGACGGGTCTCCGTGCCCAAGTCGTTTCGTGCGTCCTTCGACGGCCAGGGTTTCGCCGGCATTTACGCCTATCCTTCGTTCAAATTCCCCGCCATCGAGGCCTGTGGCGAAGCCTTCATGCGGCGCATCAGCGCCAGCCTGGAAAGGCTGGAACTGTTCTCCGAGGAACAGGACGATCTCGCCGCTGCCATCCTCGAAAGCGCCCATGCCCTGGCCTTCGATCCGGAAGGGCGCATCGTGCTGCCGCCACCACTGCTGACCCATGCCGGCATCGATGGCGAAGCGCTGTTTGTCGGGCGGGGTGCCCAGATGCAGATATGGAACGGTACCAACTACGAAAAGCACCGGGTGCAGGCGTTGCAACGCGCCCGTTCGCGCGGCGCCACATTGCAGTTGAGCCCGTCGGCACCACCGGAAGGCTCGTCGTCATGACCCGCCGAGGCGCACCGGGCGAGGATGCTGCCCTGTTACACCGGCCGGTCATGCTGGCCGAGGTGGTCGAGGCACTGGCTCCGCGCGATGGCGAGGTCTATGTCGACGGCACCTTCGGCACAGGCGGTTACAGCCGCGCCATCCTTGCCGCTGCCGCCTGTACCGTCTGGGCGATCGATCGCGACCCGGCCGCGGTGGCCAGGGCTGTTGCGGTTGCCGGCGTTGCCGGCGGCCGATTGACGGTGCTGCTCGGTCGTTTCGGCGACATGTCGCCGCTGCTGGCACAGGCGGGCATCTCCCGCGTCGATGGCGTGGTTCTCGACCTGGGGGTTTCCTCGCCGCAGATCGACGATCCGGCTCGCGGCTTTTCCCTTCGCTACGACGGGCCGCTCGATATGCGTATGGGCGATGACGGCGAGACGGCTGCCGACATCGTCAACAGCCTGCCGGAGCGCGAACTCGCCGATGTCCTCTTCCGCTACGGCGAAGAGCGTGCCTCGCGGCGGGTCGCCAAGGCCATCGTCGCCCACAGGGCCCACACACCGATTGCCACGACCCTGCAACTCGCCGAAATCGTCCGCGGCGTGGTGCGCCGCTCGCCCGATGGCATCGACCCGGCAACCCGCACCTTCCAGGCCTTGCGCATCCTGGTTAACGACGAGTTGGGCGAGCTGGATCGCGGGTTGCTTGCTGCTGAATCCCTGCTCGCGCCGGAAGGCCGACTAGTCGTCGTTTCTTTCCATTCCCTGGAGGACCGCCGGGTCAAAGAGTTCATCCGCCAGCGTTCCGGTCAGGAAGCGCGTCCCCATCGGCATCTGCCGGCGGCACCGTCGGCACATCCGGCGACCTTCCGTCCGTTGACCCGTCGGGCCCTGACGCCAGGAGCCGACGAATTCGCCGCCAACCCCCGCTCTCGATCCGCCCACTTGCGCGCTGCCGTGCGTACCGCGGCACCGGCCTGGCCGGATGATGAGCGTCGGGCAGCCTAGGGGGGCGGCATGCTGCAGCGGACAACCCTGATCGCCTTCCTCGCTTCCGCCGTCATCGGCATCGCCCTGTTCGCACTCAAATACCAGGTACGCGATCTCGAAAACGAACTGACCGGTATCAACCGCACGATCATTGGCCATCGCGAAGCCATCCACGTTCTCAATGCGGAATGGGGTCACCTCAACGATCCTGACCGGGTCGCCGCTTTGGCCACGCGCCTGCTCCAGCTGCAACCGACGACGCCGGAGCGCATCGGCAGTTTCGCCAGCCTGCCGCTTCCTGGCGAAGCACCGGCAGTCGTTCCCGCCGCACCCGTGCCAGGCAAAAATCCGCCACCATCGGCGAAGCGGGCACCGGCCATCGCGCAGATCGACAAGGGCGCCGATCACGTAACCAGCGGATTTGCCGACGCGCCGGCTGACGGAAGGATCGTCCAGTGAGCGCGCTGCTGAACGTATCCGCTCAATCCCTGTTCATCGCCGATAGTCCGCGCGACGTCGATGCGCCGTCCCAGCCTGTGCATATCGAGGGGGCGCACAAGCGGGCACTGGAAATCGGGCGCAACCGTCTGGTCATCACCGGCGTGTTCTTTGCGCTGGCCTTCGCCTGCATCGGCGTGCGCCTGATTGGCTTGACCATACTGGACGGTGTCGAGGGTGACCGCTTGGCCGCTACCGCACCGGAGCCGGCAACCGAACTGGTGCCGCGCGCCGCCGGCATCGGACGCGCAGACATTGTTGATCGCAACGGCATCATCCTGGCGACCAGCCTGCCGACCGCTGCGCTTTACGCCGATCCGCGCGAGGTGCTCGACCCGAACGGGGCGGCAGTCGAATTGGCCAAAGTCCTGCCCGATGCAAGCCATGCCGAGTTATTGGCGAAGCTGACTGGTCCAGGCCGGTTCGTATGGTTGTCACGCTCGCTGACGCCAAGTCAGCAGCATGCGGTCAATCGCCTGGGCATTCCCGGTGTGCGTTTTCAGCGCAACGAACGGCGGGTCTACCCCTTTGGCAATGTCGTAGCCCACATCATGGGCGTGACCGATATCGATGGGCGCGGCATCGCTGGCATGGAGCGGCAGTTCGAATCTCTGCTGCGCGAGGCAGGTCCGGCGCTCCAGCTCTCGTTGGATGCCCGCCTGCAATCGGTTTTGCACCAGGAGCTCGCCGCCACGGTTGCGGAATTCCGGGCCTTGGGCGGCGCTGGCATCGTCATGGACGTCGCCACCGGCGAAATCGTCGCCATGGTCTCGCTGCCCGATTTCGATCCCAACGTCGGCATGCCGTTGGTCGCCTCGGGGGCCGTATCGGAAGCCGGCTTTAACCGGGCGACCAAGGGCGTCTACGAAATGGGCTCGACCTTCAAGCTGTTCAACACCGCCATGGCGTTGGACAGCGGCACCGCCGGCCTGGGCGACCGTTACGATGCACGGTCGCCGATCCGCATCGCCCGCTTCACGATTTCCGACTTTCACGGCAAGAACAGTTGGCTGACGGTTCCCGAAATTCTTATCCATTCATCGAATATCGGTTCCGCCAAGATGGCCCTCGGCATCGGGGGATCTACCCAGCAGGCCTACCTCGGTGCCCTGGGACTGCTCAAAACGCCCGCCATCGAATTGCCTGAAATTGGGCATCCCTTGGTGCCGGCCCGGTGGCGCGACATCAATACGATGACGATTGCCTACGGGCATGGCATCGCGGTGAGCCCCTTGCAGATGGTCAGCGCTGTCAGCGCCTTGGTCAATGGCGGCACCTTGCATCGCGCGACCTTGCTAAAGCGCGCGCCGGGCGAGGTGCCCGACGGCGATCGGGTGATATCGGCACGCACTTCTGCGCAGATGCGCGCTCTGATGCGCAAAGTCGTGCGCGAAGGCACCGGCAGCAAGGCCGAGGTGCCGGGTTATTTGGTCGGTGGCAAGACCGGTACGGCGGAAAAGCAGATGGCCGGTGGCTACAAAAGAACCGCCCTGATTTCTTCCTTCATCGGTGCCTTTCCCTTGAACCGACCGCGCTATGTGGTCATGGCGCTGATCGACGAGCCACACGGCAACAAAAAGTCATTTGGTTATGCCACTGCCGGATGGACGGCGGCCCCGATGGTCGCCCGTCTGGTCGCCCGCATGTCACCGCTGTTGGGGTTGGCGCCGGTGACGGGCGAGGAACCGACGCTTGACGACGCGCGACCAATGGTTAGCGCGGAAGCCGAGGCTCGGGTTTTGCGGATCAACCAACTTGCGGCTCGTTGACCTTCTTGGGGGAGATGCGGACAAGGTGAGGGAAGGGACCACAGCCATCCACCGGGACATTGTCGGCATCACCAGCGATTCGCGTCAGGTGAAGCCAGGGTTCCTGTTCGCCGCGCTGCCCGGCAGCCGGACGGATGGCCGGGCCTATATTGCCGAAGCCCTGCAGCGCGGCGCTTCGGCCGTTCTCGCGCCGCCGGGAGCTACCGTCGGCGGACTTGCCGCCACCGTGCCCCTGATAACCGACGATAATCCGCGCCGCCTCTATGCCCTGATGGCGGCGCGCCTGCATGCGGGCCAACCCGACACGGTCGTCGCCGTGACCGGCACTAATGGCAAGACCTCGGTCGCCTCATTCGCTCGCCAGATCTGGTCGACGCTCGGTCGCCGCGCCGCCAGTTATGGCACGTTGGGTGTACAGACGGCGACGGGTCTTGAGCCCGGCAGCCTGACCACCCCCGATCCGGTCGACTTGCACGCCACTCTCGCGCGTCTGGCCAATAGCGGCATCGATTGCTTGGCCATGGAAGCCTCCAGCCATGGGCTCGCGCAGCACCGCCTCGACGGCGTGCGCTTGGCCGCGGCCGGCTTCACCAATCTGTCGCGCGACCACCTCGACTATCACGGGTCGATGGCGGCCTATCTGGAAGCCAAGTTGCGTTTGTTCCGCGATGTCTTGCCGGCCGACGGCGTCGCTGTCGTCAATGCCGACGATGCGCATAGCGGCGCCGTCGTCGCCGCCTGCCGGGCGAAGGGTCAGCGGGTCCTCGCTTATGGCCGGGCGGGATCCGATATCCGCCTGGTGCAAGTTGAAAGTGACGGCGAGGGCCAGCGTCTGAGTATCGAAGTTTTCGCTCGCCCCTATTCCGTCCGACTGCCCCTGGTCGGCGCTTTCCAGGTGGCCAACGCACTATGCGCCTTGGGGCTGGTACTGGCCGGTGGGGCTACCGCAGATGCCGCCGTTGCCGCCCTGCAGAGTTTGACCGGTGCGCCGGGCCGTTTGCAATGGGTAGCGCGTCATCTCAGCGGCGCGCCGATCTATGTCGACTACGCCCATACGCCCGATGCCCTGGCCAATGTATTGGCCGCCGTGCGGCCTTACGTTACCGGCCGCTTGTTCGTGGTCTTCGGCTGTGGCGGGGACCGCGATGCCGGCAAGCGGCCGGAGATGGGCCGCGTTGCCGCCCGGCTGGCCGATGTCGTCGTGGTTACCGACGACAATCCGCGCAGCGAACCGCCGGACGCCATTCGCCGACAAATTCTCGCGGCCGCGCCGGACGCGCGCGACGTCGCCGACCGTGCCGCCGCCATTCGCCTGGCTGTGGGTGAACTGACGGCTGGCGACCTGCTCGTGGTGGCCGGCAAGGGCCACGAACGGGGCCAGATCGTTGGTGCCGTCACCCTGCCGTTCGACGATGCCGAACAGGTGCGGGCCGCCGTGCTCGCCATTGCAGGCCAGGTGTCACCATGACCGCCTCCGGGCCACAGGTTTTGTGGACATCCGACGAAGTGGCTGCTGCCACGGGCGGGCGGGCGACGCGCGACTTCCGCGCCTCGGGCGTTGCCATTGACAGCCGCACGGTAAAGTCCGGCGATCTCTTCGTCGCCATCGTCGGCCCCAATTTCGACGGCCACGACTACGTCGTCGATGCGTTGCGCAAGGGTGCCGTTGGCGCTGTCGTGCATCGCCGACCGGCCAACCTCACCGCTGATGTGCCGGTGGTGGAGACGGTAGAAACGTTGGCGGCCCTACGCGGGCTTGGTGCCGCGGCGCAGGCGCGCGGCAGCGCCCGCATAGTTGCCATCACCGGCAGCGTCGGCAAGACCGGCACTAAGGAAGCCTTGCGCCTGGTCCTTGCCGGCCAAGGCGCTACGACGGCCAGCGAAGGCAGCCTGAACAACCATTGGGGCTTGCCCTTGAGCCTCGCCCGGATGCCGCGCGATGTGCGCTTCGGCGTATTCGAACTCGGCATGAACCACCCCGGCGAAATCCTGCCCCTGTCGCATCTGGCGCGCCCGCATGTCGCGGTCATTACCACCATCGCCGCCGTGCACAGCGCGCATTTCGACAATGAAGGTCAGATCGCCGACGCCAAGGCCGAGATATTTTCCGGCATGACGGCCGACGGCATCGCCGTGCTTAACCGCGACAATGAATTCTTCGATCGCCTCGCCGCTTCGGCGCGTGCCCAAGCCGGTTGCCGGGTGCTGGGTTTCGGTCGTCACCTGCAGGCAGACGTCCGGTTTCTCTCCGCCGAGCTGGGCGGCGAAGGATCGTTGGTCCACGCTTCACTGATGGGCGCACCCCTCTCCTATCGGCTTGCGGTCGCGGGTGAGCATTGGGTCATGAACAGCCTGGCGGTGCTGGCGGCGGTGCAGGCGCTCGGCGCTGACGTGCCATCGGCGGCACGGGCGCTCGCCCAGTTGCAGGCACCGGCTGGACGCGGGCAGCGTCAGACCTTGCCGTGTCCGGGCGGCACGTTCTTGCTGATCGACGAAAGCTACAACGCCAGCCCGATCTCGGTGAAGGCCGCTCTCGCCGTGCTGGGCCGGATCGAACCGGGGCGCAATGGCCGGCGCATCGCGGTGCTGGGCGACATGTTGGAACTGGGCGCTGACTCGGCCCAGCGCCATGCCGTGCTTGCCGGGCCGCTGCGCGATGCCGGTATCGATCTGGTGTTTGCCGCCGGCGCACACATGGAAAGCCTATGGCAGGCGGTGGCCCCCGCCCAACGTGGCGGACACGCCGCCGATGCCGCGGCGCTGTCGGCCTTGGTGGCGGACGCCGTGCGGCCGGGCGATGCCGTCATGGTCAAGGGTTCCCACGGCAGCCGCATGGCAACCGTGGTTGCGGCATTGAAATCCTTGGGTGGTAAGGCGGATAGGCCCTTGCCCCTGTGCGCCGTGAGCGGAGGCTGAGCCGGAGCATGCTGTACAACCTCCTCTATCCGCTGGCCGACCAGATCTCGCTCTTCAACGTTTTCCGCTATCTGACCTTCCGCACCGGCGGCGCCGTCATCACGGCGCTGATCGTCAGCTTCGTGGCCGGGCCGAAAATCATCCGCTTCCTCCGATCGCGTCAGAACGGCGGCCAACCGATCCGCGAGGACGGACCGGAAGGTCATCTGTTGACGAAAAAGGGCACGCCGACCATGGGCGGGTTCCTCATCCTCCTGGCGCTGACGATCTCCACCCTGCTGTGGGCCGACCTTGCCAATCCGTTCATCTGGATCGTTCTGGGGGTCACGCTCAGCTACGGCGTCATCGGCTTCATCGACGACAATCTCAAGGTCACCAAGCGCTCCAGCGGCGGCCTATCGGCGCGGCTCAAATTGATCCTGCAGGCGGTCATTGGCCTGATTGCGACCTACCTGATCATGATCGCCATGCCGGCCGGTTTGAGCGACACCCTGGCCGTGCCGTTCCTCAAATCCTTGCTGCTCGACTTCGGCTGGGCCTTCGTGTTGTTCGGCGCAGTCGTCATGATCGGCTCGTCGAATGCGGTCAATTTGACCGATGGATTGGATGGACTGGCCATCGTGCCGGTGATGATTGCCATCGGCGTGTTCGCGCTGATCGCC
>CAMCUA010000107.1 GCA_945878455.1 Asaia bogorensis
AATTTTGCTTGGTATCATTGGTAGCGGAAGTCGCGGCCTATCGCCAGTAACCACCGTTGGACCCGACACCGCGAAACCTTCCAGCGGATCGATTCTGGTTTTCCAGCGGGCGCCAATGCCATACTACTAGCAGACCTTGTCATTCCCTCTCTCGGCCGTTTGTATCCGGTCCGTCCCAAGGAGCACCCCATGCAGCTTTCGCGTTTCCCCCGCGTGCGCCTCTGCCACGCGCCGACGCCGTTGGAGCCGATGGCGAATATGACCCGGCTGCTCGGCGGGCCGCAGCTGTGGATCAAGCGCGACGATTGCACCGGCCTCGCCAACGGAGGCAACAAAACACGCAAGCTGGAATTCCTCATGGGCGAGGCGCGCCAGCGCGGCGCCGACACGGTAATCACCCAGGGTGCGGTGCAGTCCAATCATTGCCGCCAGACTGCCGCCGCCGCTGCCAAGCTCGGTATGAAGTGTGAAATCATCCTGGAACGCCGGCTGGCCACCGACGACGCCGAATACAATAACAGCGGCAACGTCCTGCTCGACCGCCTGCTCGACAGCCGCATCCACCACGTTCCCGGCGGTTCCGACATGAACGCCGAATTGGAAAAGCTGGCCGCCAAGCTGCGCCAGGGCAACGCCAGCCCCTATGTCATTCCGGGCGGCGGCTCCAATCCGACCGGGGCCTTGGGCTACGTCAATTGCGCCATCGAAACCGTGCAGCAGGCCAACGACATGGGCTTGCGCATCGACTGGTTGGTGCATGCCACCGGCAGCACCGGCACGCAGGCCGGCCTGGTCGCCGGCCTGGTCGCCATCAACAGCGGCATCAAGGTGCTGGGCATCAGCGTGCGCCAGCCGAAGGACGTCCAGGAGGCTGCGGTGCATCGCCTGACCGAGGCCACCGCCGCCCATATCGGCCTAAAAGGCGGCGTGGCCCGCGCGCATGTCATGGCCAATGGCGACTACGTCGGCGGCGGCTATGGCGTGCCCACCCCCGGCATGGTCGAGGCGGTGACGCTCACCGCCCGCCAGGAAGGCATCCTGCTCGATCCCGTCTATACGGGCAAAGGCATGGCCGGCCTGATCGACCTGATCCGCCAGGGCAAGACCTTCGCCAAGGACGAAAACGTCGTCTTCTTGCATACCGGCGGCGCCGTCGGCCTGTTCGGCTATCGCTCCGCTTTTGCCGGCATCTAGGGCGACGGCGATGACCGCTTCGGGCGCCGCCGGCCGCCCCGATGCCGTCGGCGTGTTGGGCGGCATGGGCCCGCTCGCCACCGTCGATTTCATGCGTCAGGTGGTTGAACTGACCCCGGCGGAAAAAGATGCCGATCACATTCCGCTGATCGTCAGCTCCTACCCGCAGATTCCCGACCGGGTCGGGCCGATCCTGCGCGGGGCCGCGCCCTCGCCGCTGGCGGCGCTGCGTCGCGAGCGGCTGTTTCTCGAAGTGGCCGGCGCGAAGTTGATCGTCATGCCCTGCAACACAGCGCATTTCTGGTACGACGCATTGGTTGCCGACTGCGCCGTATCGTTCCTGCACATTGCCGACGCCACCGCCGATGCCATCGTCGCCCTGGGTCTGCCACCCGGTTGCCGTCTCGGCCTGATCGCCACCAAAGCAACCCTACAGGCGGGCATGTTCCAAGAACGCCTGCTGGCGCGTGGCTTTGCCATCGTCGTGCCTTCGGATGCCGAGCTCGATCGTTGGACCGTACCGGGCATCGCCCACGTCAAGGCCAACCGCCGGGCCGCGGCCGAAGCCCTATTCCGCCTCGCCATCGAATCCTTGCTGGCGGCGGGCGCCGAGCGGGTCGTGCTGGCCTGCACGGAAGTACCGGTTGCCTTTGCACCCGGCGATGCCCTGCTGCGCGAGGCTTGTATCGATCCGACGGAAGCATTGGCACGCGCAACTGTCGCCTGGGCACTGGCGCGTCGTCGGGGCGATGCTTAAGCCGGCTTACGGCCGACGAAAAAGGTGAACTGGCCGACCTGACGGCGGGCCCGCTCGTGTTCGGCGATGAAATCGCCAAGGCGCCCTTCCTCTGCCAGTCCCCGCACGGCCTTCACCGCCTCGCTGGTTTCCGCTTCGGACGCAAACCGCCAGACGGATGCGTCCCGGCGCGCCTCGGGGTCGAGCACGCAGGCCGCGTCTCCGTAGCCATTGGTCCGCAGGGTCAGATCGAGCGGCACCGTCCGTCCATCGAATTCGTAACCGATCTCCGCCAAGAGGGTTTCCAACGCCGTCGCTGACATGCTTTTGCGCGTGGCCACCTCGACGGCACCCGGAATCAACGGGTGGAACCAGAATCCCTCGCGCAACTGCCGGTGTGTACTGACATTGACGACGACCACCCCACCCGGCCGCAGGACGCGGAAAAATTCAGCTAAGGCCAGGCGATGCATGGGATGTCCAGCGGCGCCATTTTCCAGGTGACAGAGCACCTGATTGACCACCACCGCATCGAACTGCCCCTCCTCGAACGGCAGGGCGGACAGCTTGCCTTCGTGCAGCGACAACCGGCCGGCCCGTTCATAACGGCCGAGATCACGCCTGGCTTCCGCCAATAAGGTTGAATCAGGCTCGATGGCATCGACATGGCCGACCATCTTGACCAACGCCCGGGTATAGGCACCTCGGCCGCATCCAGCGTCTAAAATCCAGGCTTCCGCCAGCGGCGTGCCGGTAGACAAAATATGTCCGGCAATGAGGTGAACGCCAACGGCCAGACGCGATTCTGTTGTTTGCTGTAGCTGTTCGTTCATCCGCAGGCACGTCTTCACAGGTACGTGATGGTACCGTTAAGGAGCGTCGAAATCTAGTCCCCAGTCTTGGTAATGCTCCCGGTCCTCTTCCCATTTATCGCGGACCTTAACGAACAAGAACAGGTGGATTCGCCGCTCCAGCAGGTATTCCAACTCCTGCCGGGCCGCGGCGCCGATGGCCTTGATGCGGGCGCCGGCCTTGCCCAGGACGATGGCCCGCTGCGAGGTCCGCCTTACATAGATGATCTGCTGGATGGCGGCGCTGCCGTCGGCCCGTTCCTCCCAATTTTCGGTGACCACGGTGGCCGCGTAGGGCAATTCCTGTTGCAGTTGCAAATAGATTTTCTCGCGCGTGATCTCGGCCGCTAACAGCCTTTGCGGCATGTCCGAAATCTGGTCTTCGGGAAACATCCAGGGTCCTGGCAGGACCCCTGCCGCCAACGCCGTCATTAGGTCGTCGACGCCATCCCCGGTCTCAGCGGAAATCATGTGAATCGAGGAGAACAGACCTTCCGCATCCAGTTGCGCCGCCAGGGTCAGCAACGATGGCTTGGCGACAAGATCGATCTTGTTGATCGCCACAGTCACCCGTCGACGCGATTCCTTCAGGCGATCGAGGATACGCCGGCCGTCCTCGTCGATGCCGCGGTTTGCGTCGATCAGCAGTAACACCGTATCGGCATCCTTGGCGCCGCCCCAGGCCGCTCCGACCATGGCCCGGTCCAAGCGGCGTTTCGGCGCGAAGATGCCCGGCGTATCGATGAAGACGATCTGCGCCTCGTCTCGGATGACGATGCCGAGCACCCGTGTGCGCGTCGTCTGCACCTTGGGCGAGACGATGGACACCTTGGTGCCGACCAGTCGGTTGATCAGCGTCGACTTGCCGACGTTTGGCGCGCCTAGAATCGCTATGAAGCCGCAGCGGGTCGCGGTCTTGTCGCTCATGGCTTGCTTCCTTCGGTCGGTGCGACCTGGGCCAGCAGGGCGGCGGCGGCATTGCGCTCGGCGAGCCGCTTCGAAGCGCCATCCGCTCGTGCTGGTGTCTGCCCGACGACACTGACCTCGATGCTGAAGAGCGGTGCATGCGGCGGGCCGGTGCGCCCGACCTCGCGGTAGTCGGGCAACGGCAGGCCACGCGCCTGTGCCCATTCCTGCAAGGCAGTTTTCGGATCCTTGGGCGGTTCGACATCCTCGGTTAACAGCGGCAGCCACCGGGCCTCGACGAAGCGGGCCGCCACCGCCAGTCCGCCGTCCCGATAAAGCGCGGCAATCGCCGCTTCGCAGGCATTCGCCAACAAGGTGGCATTGTCGCGCCCGCCGCTATCCGTCTCCCCCGGCGATAGCGTCAGAAAGGTGCCGAGCCCCAAATCCACGGCAACGCGACACAAAGCCTCGCGCCCGACCAGCACGGCAAAGCGGCGGGCAAGGTGCCCTTCATCCTCGTCGGGATAGGTTCGACATAAAAGGTCGGCGACGATCAGCCCGAGCACGCGATCGCCCAGGAATTCCAGCCGCTCGTTGGATTGTCCCTCGGCCGACAGGGCGCTGCGATGGGTCAACGCCAATGCCAACAGGCTGGGGTCATTGAAACGGTGGCCCAGGACTGTTTCCAGGGTCGATAGATCTACGGCCTCGGCACGGGTGGCCATCCGGTTACTCAATGGAACCGAACAAACGTCCGAAACGGATCGATGTTGGCCACAACCAGAACTTCCATACGGGTTCGTCGATGGAAAAGAACAGAACTTCGGCCCGGCCGACCAGGTTTTCCACTGGCACAAAGCCGACGTCCATGCGGCTGTCGTTCGAATTATCGCGGTTGTCGCCCATCATGAAATAGTGACCCGGAGGAACCGAAAAGACAGGGGTATTGTCGGAACCGCTACGGTTATCGCTCTGTTCGATGATCTTGTGTTGGCGGCCGTTTGGCAGGGTCTCGATGTATTGCGCCACGCCGCGAATGCTGCCGCCGCTGTGCTCCAAATAGTCGCCGACGCGCTGCCGCTTCACGGCAACACCATTGATATGCAGAATCCCTCCCTGGACCTGGACTTGGTCCCCCGGCAGGCCGATCAGGCGTTTGATGTAGTCCGTTCGTGCGTCCGACGGCAGCTTGAAGACGATGACATCGCCGCGCTCCGGTTCATGAAACAGGATGCGGCCGGACAGCAACGGCAAACTCCACGGCAACGAATGCCGGCTATAGCCATAGGCATACTTGGCAACGAACAGGTAATCGCCGATGAGTAAGCTCGGGATCATCGAACCAGAAGGAATATTGAACGGCTCGAAAGCGGCGATACGCACGCTGAGGGCAATGACGAGGGCGTAGAGAAGCGTCTTGACGACTTCCCAAATACCGCTGACCTTCTTATCGGACATGAAGAAGTCTCTTCATTTCAATGAAATTATTGAAATTAATTTAACTATTGAGTTGCAAGATGGCGCGATCAAGCCAGTCCGCGAGCCCCCTGTCAAGCGACCCCTCACCCAGGGCTCGCCACGGCGGAGATGATGACGATGGCATGTGCCATGGGATGTTCATCGGTCAGCGACACCGCCACGTCGGCTGACATGCCCCGTGGCGTCAACGCCTCCAGCCGCTTCAGGGCGCCGCCGGTCAAGACCATGGTCGGTTTGCCTGACGGCAGGTGAACCACCCCCATGTCGCGCCAAAAGACCCCTTCGCGAAATCCTGTACCGAGCGCCTTGGCACAGGCTTCCTTGGCTGCATAGCACATGGCCAGCATGTTCGCCGGCCGGGCCCGCCGGCTGGCGCGTTGGCGTTCGATCTCCGTATAGATGCGTTCGGTGAAGCGCTCGCCGAAGCGCTCCAGCGTCGATTCCAGGCGGCGGATGTCGAGCAGGTCCGTTCCCACGCCGATAATCATCGCCGGACGGACCCCGTGCGCGGCTCTTCGACGCCGGAAAGGGCGGCATCCATGGCCGAACGCATGCGCCGGATGGCCGCATTGAAACCGATGAAGATGGCTTCGCCCACCAAAAAATGGCCGATGTTCAGTTCCACGATATTCGGTATGGCGGCGATGGCCGCGACCGTATCGAAATTCAGGCCATGACCGGCATGGCATTCCAGCCCCACCCTCTCGGCATGGGCGGCGGCGGCAGCGATCCTGGCCAAATGCGCCGCGCGCGCCGCGCCGGCCGTGTCGCAATAGGCCCCGGTATGCAATTCGACCACCGGCGCGCCCAGTGCCACGGCGGCGTCCAATTGGCGCGTATCGGCCTCGATGAACAGGGAAACGCGAATGCCGGCCTGTACCAGCTCACGCACGATAGGAGCCAACAGCTGCTGACCGCCGGCAGCATCTAGCCCTCCTTCGGTGGTCAGCTCTTCGCGTCGTTCGGGCACCAGGCAGACGGCATGCGGCCGGTGACGCAAGGCAATCCTTAGCATTTCCTCCGTCGCCGCCATTTCCAGGTTCAAGGGAACCGTCAACCCGGCGCACAGGCGAGCGATATCCTCGTCGCGAATGTGGCGGCGATCCTCGCGTAAATGCGCCGTGATGCCGTCGGAACCCGCTTGCTGGGCCATCAGCGCCGCGCGCAGCGGATCGGGATGCTCGCCGCCGCGCGCGTTGCGAACGGTGGCGACATGATCGATGTTGATGCCCAACCGCAGGTGGCGGGTCATGGGACTATTCCCTCTTCGTGAATACTGGATGTTGCGAGCTGCCGTTTCTCGTTGGCTCAACCGCGCGCCCGTTCGACGGCATTGATCGCCGTCGTCGCCCGCAGCGCGGCGATGACATCGGTCAGGTGCTTCAGATCGCGCACTTCAATGTCGATGGACATGTCGAAAAAGTCCGAGGACCGGTTGGTGATCTTGAGGTTGCTGATATTGCCGCCGTTCTTGGCAATGATCGTCGATAGATTGCCGAGACTTCCCAGCTCGTTGAGCACGGTCACGTTGATCCGCCCCACATGGTCGCCGCTGCCGTTGCTGTGGCCCTCCCAGCTTAAGTCGAGCCAGCGCTCCGGTTGGTCATTGAGCGCGACCAGGCTTTCGCAATCGATGGTATGGATGGTCACGCCCCGGCCGGTGGTGATGATGCCGACGATGCGGTCGCCCGGCAGCGGATGACAGCAGCCGGCGTAATGCACGGCCATGCCGGGAATCAGCCCCTTAATGGAAATCTGGCCGTCGGGTGCCGCAATTTTCCCGCCTCGGGCGCGTGGCAAGGTCACGACCTTGGCCTTTCCATCGCCTTCGCGGTTGCGTAAGGCCGGATACATTTTTTCAAGCACCTGGCGCGATGTCAGGTTGCCTTCGCCGATCTTGGCGTAGATATCGTCGACGGTGTCTTTCTTGAAGACCTTGAGCACGCCCTTCAGGCCTTTTGTCGTCAGATCCAGCCCTTTGTCGGCAAAGACCTTTTCCAAGATGGCCCGGCCGAGTTCGACGTATTCGTCGCGCTGCTTGGATCGGATGAATCGACGGATGCGCGCCCGCGCTCGGGCGGTGACGGCGAAGCGCTCCCAAACCGGCGATGGCGTCTGCACGCGCGAGGTGATGATTTCCACCTGATCGCCGTTCTGCAGCGCCGTGCGCAGCGGCATGATACGCCCATTGATCTTCACACCGACGCAGGTGTCGCCCACTTCCGAATGGACGGCATAGGCGAAATCCACGGGTGTCGCCCCGGACGGCAGGTTGATCAGGTCGCCCTTCGGTGTGAAGCAGAACACCTGGTCCTGGAACATCGCCAGTTTTGTGTGCTCGAGGAATTCCTCGGGTCCAGAGGCATGCTCGAGAATTTCCAGCAGTTCGCGCAGCCAGCGGTATTGCCGGCCGTCGGTCTTTTCGGCCCCCTGTTTGAACTGCCAATGGGCGGCGACGCCGTTTTCGGCAATCTCGTGGAACTGGCGCGTGCGTATCTGGATCTCGATACGGCTGCGCTCCGGTCCGATCACTCCCGTATGCAACGAGCGATAGCCGTTCGGCTTGGGTGTGCTGATATAGTCCTTGAAGCGTCCCGGCACGACCGGATAGGCACTGTGGATAGCACCCAGGGCGCGATAACAGTCATCGACCGAATCAACCATGATGCGGAATGCCATGATATCGGCCAAAAGCTCGAAACCGACGTTCTTGCGCTGCATCTTGCGCCAGATCGAATAGGGCGATTTTTCCCGCCCCGTCACCTTGGCCACGATCGTGCCCTTGCTCAGGGTCTTGCCCAATTGGTCGATGACCCGGCCAACCAGATCGGTTCCCTGCGAGCGCAAAAAACTCAGGCGCGCCATAATCGAATTGCGCGCATCCGTATTGAGCTCGGCAAAAGCCAGGTCTTCCAGCTCGTCCTTCATCTGCTGCATGCCGATGCGCTCGGCCAGCGGCGCATAGAGTTCCATGGTTTCGAGCGCTATGCGCCGGCGTGCCTCGTCGCTGGCCACGTAGCTCAGGGTGCGCATATTGTGCAGACGGTCGGCCAGCTTGACGACCAGAACGCGGATATCTTCCGACATGGCAAGCACGAGCTTGCGGAAATTTTCAGCCTGCTTTGTGTGCTCCGAGCCCAGCTCGATCCGCGACAGCTTGGTCACCCCATCGACCAAACGGGCGACCTCGTCGCCGAAATGCGTCCGGATATCCTCCAGGCTCGCCGCTGTGTCCTCGATAGTATCGTGCAGCAGCGCCGTGATGATCGAGGCGGTATCCAGACGGTACTCGGTCAGGATGCCGGCGACTTCTAGGGGATGGGAAAAATAGGGATCGCCCGAAGCCCGCAATTGCGAACCATGCGCCTTCATGGCGAACACATAGGCGCGGTTAAGGCCGTCTTCGTCCGCGGTCGGATCGTACTCGCGTATCCGCTCGACCAGTTCGAATTGGCGGATCATGCGTGCCCGAACGGTCGGAACACGCGGCTCAGGCGTGGTCGGCTTTTCCTCGGTAGGGCGTGCGGGAAGACCCGGAGACATAGCCTTGCCGCCCGCGGAACGGCCGGCCGCGCCGCCTTTGCTCTTAACGGCCGCGGGTGTCCTCCGCATCTGCGTCGTCATTGCCACCGCCCTGGAACTCGCGGATCACGTCTTCCGCCGAGCCTTCTTCCTCGTCGCCGACGAAGGTATCATCCTCGCTGCCGACGACCACGCCGATGCTGCTGATCTCGTTCTGCATGTCCTGCTGAATGGCCAGAATATCCATTTCGTCTTCTTCCGGCTCGTCGAGTTCCACGTGCTTTTGCAGACCCTTGATCATGTTTTCTTCGAGATCGTCGATATCGACGCTGGCCTCGGCGATTTCGCGCAGGGCCACCACCGGATTGCGGTCGTTATCGCGCTCGAGTGTCAACGTTGCCCCGGCCGAAATGTCGCGCGCCCGCTGCGCCGCCATCATCACCAGGTCGAAACGGTTGGGGATCCTAACGATGCAATCTTCGACGGTAACCCGTGCCATACGCCGAACTCCAAAGAAAGTGACCGCGCCGTCGATGGTCGACGGGCGACATCCTTCCGGAATATATAGAGCGCAACCGCGCCATGGCAAGGGCGGTAACTCTCGGGAATCTCGCGATTCCCATGTCTTCAGCCGGTCTGGGGGTCAGACTGGGGCCAAATCGGTCACCGCCGTTGCCGTTTGATCGGCCGGCAGATCGTGACGCATCGCCGCCACCGTTCGATCCAGGCGGGGGTGCCGCCAGCCAGGCGCAACCTCCGCCAGCGGGAAAAGCACGAAAGCGCGCTGATGCAGCCGCGGATGTGGCAAAGTCGGCTCGCCGGGGCCGCCTGCGGTGATGCGCTGTCCAAAGGCCAGCAGGTCGAGATCGAGCACGCGCGCGGCGTTTACCTCGCCGCGCCGGCGGCCGAACCGCGCCTCGATACGATGCAACAGCGCTAGCAACGGCGCCGGTTCCGGCGCCCGGTCGAGTACCAATACCCCATTGATATACCAGGGCTGATCCGAAGCGGGTACTGGCGCGCTGCGATACCAGCGCGATTGGCGGACTGGATGCAGGCCTTCGCCGCGCAGGACCTCGACGGCCGCCCGGCAGGTGGCCAGCGGCGGCCCAAACTCGCTGCTGTGCAGGTTTCCGCCAAGTCCGATTAGGACGATTTCTGCCCCCATCGCTCCGCCTTTGTCTGATTCCCTTGCGACGGGCGCGTCGCACTATTACTTATACTTCATACGAAGGAAAAATCTCGGCCGCATATTTATTGCCGGACCCAGACCATAGGCGCCTACACATTGATATTTTAGGTGGGAAAAATTTCCTACCGACTTGAAGTAAGGAAAAAAATGATGAGATTTCATCCGGAAGAACGCATCGCCCTGTTCATTGACGGTTCCAACTTATATGCCGCCGCCCGGGCGCTCGGGTTCGATATCGACTACAAGCGTCTGCTCGGTCTGTTCAGCAGCAAGGGCCGGCTGATCCGCGCTTTTTACTACACCGCCTTGATGGAGGATCAGGAGTATTCCCCCATCCGGCCGCTGGTCGATTGGCTCGATTATAACGGCTATACCATGGTCACCAAGCCGACCAAGGAATTCACCGATGCCACCGGCCGGCGCAAAATCAAAGGCAACATGGATATCGAACTGGCCATCGATGTCATGGAAATGGCCGAACATATCGATCACATCGTGCTATTTTCCGGCGATGGCGACTTCCGCCGCCTGGTCGATGCAGTCCAGCGCAAGGGCGTGCGCGTCACCGTGGTCAGCACCGTGCGCTCGCAGCCGCCAATGGTAGCCGATGAATTGCGCCGCCAGGCCGACACCTTCGTCGAGCTTCAGGACATCCAAAAGCTGATCCAGCGCCAGTCGCGCCGCCCGGAACCCGGTTCGCCCGACGACAACGAAAACGACTACACCGACGACGCCGACGATTCGGAAGCCGACTACGAAATGGCCTAAGCGTGGACCAGGCAACCGCCGTCGGCTTATCTCCGGGGCGCAATTGCCCCCTCTGCCCCCGGCTGGTCGCCTTGCGCAATGCCAACCGTCTGCT
>CAMCUA010000108.1 GCA_945878455.1 Asaia bogorensis
CGAACAGGGTCGCGAAGTCTTCGCCGTGCCTGGCTCACCCCTCGACCCGCGGGCCCATGGCGGCAACCACCTGATTCGCCAGGGTGCTACCCTGACCGAGAGCGTCGATGACGTTTTGCGCGTCCTCGAGGCGATGCGCACGGCGCCGGAAAAAGCCGCCGAAAGGCCCCCTCCGTTCCTGGCGGACTCGGCGCTGCCGGCCGATTTCGAGGCCGAAAGCGCACAGACTCGCATCGTCGCCGCGCTGGGTCCAGCACCGGTTGCGGTTGACGAAGTCATCAGGAGTTGCCAATTCTCCCCTGCCATCGTCTCCTCCGTTTTGCTCGAACTGGAGTTGGCGGGCCGTTTGGAGCGGCACCCCGGCAATCGGGTTTCCCTGATTCACCTGGCCTGAAACGGACTTCATGAACGTCGTCGTCGTCGAATCCCCCTCCAAGGCCAAAACCATCAACAAGTATTTGGGCAAGAACTTCACCGTCCTGGCTTCGTACGGCCACGTGCGCGACCTGCCGTCGAAGGACGGCTCAGTGCAGCCCGACAACGATTTCTCCATGCAATGGGAAGCCGACGAACGCGGCCAGAAACAGATCAAGGCCATTGCCGAGGCGCTGCGCGGCGCCAAGCGGCTTTATCTGGCAACCGACCCGGATCGCGAGGGCGAGGCCATTTCGTGGCACGTCCGCGAGCTTCTCGCCCAAAGAAAGGTGTTGGACGGCATCGACGTCAAACGCGTCGTCTTTAACGAGATCACCCGCGACGCCGTGCTCGAGGCGATGCGCAACCCGCGCGAACTCGATAGCGAACTGATCGATGCCTATATGGCCCGCCGCGCGCTCGACTATCTGGTCGGCTTTACCTTGTCGCCGGTGCTGTGGCGCAAGCTGCCGGGCAGCCGTTCGGCCGGACGGGTACAGTCGGTGGCGTTGCGCCTGATCTGCGAGCGTGAAGCCGAGATCGAAATTTTCAAGCCGCGCGAATATTGGACCGTTGGCGCCGTTTTCGCCACCGCCGCCGGCAAGACCATCGAAGCCGGACTGACCCAACTCGACGGGCGCAAGCTCGATCGTTTCGACCTGGCCGATGAAGCGAGTGCGCGCAATGCCGTGGCACGCATCGAGGCCGCCGACTTTGCGGTTGCCGCCGTCGAGCGGCGCAAGACCAAGCGCAATCCCTATCCGCCCTTCACCACCTCGACTTTGCAGCAGGAAGCGGCACGCAAACTGCATTTCGGCGCGGCCAAGACCATGTCGGTGGCACAGCGCCTCTATGAAGGTATCGACATCGACGGCGAGACCGTCGGCTTGATCACCTATATGCGGACCGACGCCGTGAACATGGCGAATGAAGCCATTCAAGCGTGCCGCAGTCGGATCGGCGAGGATTTCGGCCCCAGTTACCTGCCGGAAAGCCCGCGCCACTATGTAACCAAGGCGAAGAACGCCCAGGAAGCGCACGAAGCCATTCGCCCGACCGACGTCCGCCGCCATCCGCGTGACCTCGCCGGCCGGCTCGACGCCGATCAACTCAAGCTATACGACCTGATCTGGAAGCGCACCATGGCCAGCCAGATGGAAAGTGCCGTCCTCGATCAAGTTGCCGTGGATATCGCCTCCAACGCCGGCGATATCGTGCTGCGTGCCACTGGTTCGGTGGTCGCCTTCGACGGTTTCCTCCGCCTCTATCAGGAAGGCCGCGACGACACCGGCCCAGACGACACCGAAGACCGCATCCTGCCCCAGGTCGAGGAAAAAGAACGCATGGCGCGAGGCCAGGTGAAGCCCGAGCAACACTTCACTCAACCGCCACCCCGCTACAGTGAGGCAAGCCTGGTAAAAAAGCTGGAAGAGCTGGGCATCGGCCGGCCATCCACCTACGCCAGTATCATCTCGGTCCTGCAGGAACGGGAATACGTACGCCTGGAGAAACGGCGCTTCACTCCCGAAGACCGCGGCCGGCTGGTTACCGCTTTCCTGTCGTCCTTTTTCGAACGCTACGTCGCTTACGATTTCACCGCCCGGCTGGAAGAACAGCTCGACGACGTATCCGGCGGCCGTCTGAATTGGAAGACGGTGCTACGGGAATTCTGGACAGCCTTCAGCAAGGCCGTCGACGAGACCAAGGATCTGCGCATCAGCCAGGTTCTCGACGCCCTCGACGACCTGCTGGGTCCGCATTTCTTTCAGCAAGACGGCAGCGGCAAGGACCCGCGCGCCTGTCCCTCCTGCTCAGGCGGCCGGCTCAACCTGAAGCTCGGTAAGTTCGGCGCCTTCATTGGCTGTTCCAACTATCCCGAATGCCGCTATACGCGGCGGCTGGCGGTGAGCGGCGCCGACGGCGACGACAGCGACGCCGCTGCCGGTCCGATGCTGCTCGGCAACGACCCGGCAAGCAACCTGCCCGTTACCCTGCGCAAAGGTCCCTACGGTCACTACGTGCAACTGGGCGATGCCCAGGGTACGACAAAGCCGAAGCGCGCCTCCTTGCCCAAGGGAACGGATGTCGCCGCCGTCGATCTCGGCCGGGCGTTGGGCCTTCTGGCCTTGCCGCGCGAAATCGGCCGGCACCCGGATTCGGGCGAAGTCATTCTGGCCGGCATCGGTCGCTTCGGCCCCTATATCAAGCATCAAAGCCAATACGTGTCCTTGCGCGATGACGATGTCCTGACCATCGGCCAAAATCGTGCCGTGACCCTGCTGGCCGAAGCACCGAAAAAGGCCGGCGGGCGCGACCTGGGTCCGCATCCGGCCGATGGAAAGCCGATCACCGTGCGCGCCGGCCGCTTCGGTCCTTATGCTCAGCACGGCGGCGTGCGTGCCACCCTGCCGCAGGGTGTGGAAGCGGAAAGCCTGACCATCGAACGGGCCATCGAGATTCTATCGGCCAAACAGGCGAAATCGGGCAAACCCGTGAAAGCCGGCGGTAATTCAGCGGCCAAAGCACCCGTGAAGAAAGCCGCCAAGGCCAAGTCGGCGACACCCAAGGCAAAGCCGAAGACCGCCAAGGCAAAGCCAAAGGCCGCGAAGCGCAAGACGCCGCCGCGCGCCAAGGCAGCAAAACCCGTATCTTCCAGCGGCGACTGACCCGGGCATTGACCAGCAAGGATAAAAAGCAGGCGCCCTTCCCGACCCGGGAACAGATTCTTGAATTCATCCGGGGCAGCCCTGGGCTTGTCGGAAAACGCGAGATTGCCCGTGCCTTCAAGGTCGAAACCGCCCGCAGGCCGGAACTAAAAGAACTGCTGCGCGGCCTGGAAGACGAAGGACAATTGCAACGCGGACGCGGCCGGCGCTTTGCCCAACCTGGCATCCTGCCGCCCATCGCGGTGGTCGAGGTTACCGGGCTCGACGCCGACGGCGAAATCCTGGCCCGACCCGGCGAATGGCTTTCCGAAGAGCCCCCGCCCCGTATCTACATCGTCCTCGAACGCGGCGGCCGGCACGCAGTTGGGCCGGGGGATCGGCTGTTGGCCCGCCTGCGCCGCATCGACCGGCGAACCTACGAAGGGCGGATCATCCGCCGCCTGGAAGAACAACCCCAACGCATCCTGGGCATATATCGTCGCATCGCCGGCCAAGGCCGGTTGCAACCGACGGACCGCCGGGTCCGCGTCGAACCCATCGTCGCCGACGCCGACTCGCTTGACGCCCGCGAAGGCGAACTTGTTCACGTCGAACTGCTGCCCGGCAAGCGTCTAGGCCTACCCCAGGCAAGGGTTGTGGAACGGCTAGGCGGCGAAGGCGATGCCCGCACGATCAGCCTGATCGCCATCCTTGATCACGGCATACCAGCGGTGTTCAGCCCGGAAGCCCTGACCCAGGCCGAAAATGCCGGGCCGGCAGCGTTGGGCCAACGTGTCGATCTGCGCCACATACCCTTGGTCACCATCGATGGCGAGGACGCCCGCGACTTCGACGATGCAGTTTGGGCGGCGCCCGACCCCGACGAGAAGAACCTCGGCGGTTGGCACCTCATCGTCGCCATCGCAGATGTGTCCTGGTACGTCCGCCCGAACGACGCCTTGGACAAGAATGCCTACGAACGCGGCAATTCGGCTTATTTTCCCGACCGGGTCGTACCCATGCTGCCCGAAGCGCTGTCCAACGGCTGGTGTTCCCTAAAGCCGGGCGAAGATCGCCCGTGCATGGTCGCCCATCTGTGGATCGACGGCGATGGCAGCCTGCTGCGCCATCGCTTCGAACGCGGCTTGATGCGTTCGGCAGCACGGCTGACCTACGAACAGGTTCAGGCCGCCCACGATGGATTCGCTGATGACGTCGCCGCCCCGCTCGTCGGTCATGTCCTTGCCCCTCTGTATGGCGCCTTCGCCGCGCTGCTCAAGGCTCGGGTAGCGCGTGGCGTGCTCGAACTCGACGTGGCCGAACGGCGGGTGATCATCGAGGATGGAAAGGCGGCGGATATCCGTCCTCGCCAGCGGCTCGATAGCCACCGCCTGATCGAAGAATTCATGGTCACCGCCAACGTCGCCGCTGCCGAAACCCTCGAACGGTTGAAGCAACCCTGTATGTATCGGGTGCACGATGTGCCGACCCCGGAGAAGCTCGAGGCACTGCGCGACTTTCTCGAAACCATCGAATTCAACCTGCCCCGCGGCCAGGTCATCCACCCGGCCCAGTTCAACCGCATTCTCGAACGCGCCGCCGGCGGGCCGCACCAGCAACTGGTGAATGAGATCATTCTGCGCAGCCAGGCCCAGGCCGTTTATTCGCCGGAAAACATCGGTCATTTTGGTTTGGCGTTGCGTCGCTACGCGCATTTTACCTCGCCAATCCGCCGCTACGCCGACTTGTTGGTTCATCGGGCGCTGATCCGCGGCATCGGTTTGGGTGATGGCGCGCTGGAAAAGGCCCACCGGGATTTCCGCGAGGCCGGCGAGCATATCTCCGACACCGAGCGGCGGGCGATCAGCGCCGAGCGCGACGCCGTCGACCGCTATACCGCCGCCTTCCTGGCCGACCGGGTAGGCGCCCGTTTGCCCGGTCGGGTCACCGGCGTAACCCGCTTCGGCCTGTTCGTAACCCTGGCCGAAAGCGGCGGCGACGGCCTGGTGCCGATCAGCACCCTGCCCGACGACCGCTACGACCACGACCCGGCCCGACATGCCCTGGTTGGCCGGCGGTGGGGCCGGACCTATCGCCTAGGGACATCCCTGGATGTCGAGCTGGTAGAATCCAACCCGCTGACTGGCCGCTTGCTATTGAACCTGGCCGATGCCGAAGGGGCAGGTGACGGTGCCCGGCCGCGTGGCCGGCGCCCCTTGCCGCCACGTCGCGGCAAAGCCAAGCGCAAGAAGCCCTAACGCCTTCGCAAACCATCTTTCCTACGTGACGGCGCCGATAAAATCGGGAACAATCCTTGGCATGCGGCACCTTTTGAAAATTCGCCCCACAGCGGTGTGGGCCGGTTTGCTACTGGTCCTCGTCAGTTGCACCCCGATGGCGCCGCCGGAGGCCGTGAGCGGCGCCGATTTTCCGCGCCTCGCCGCCCGCGAGACCGTGGCTTTTGGCTATGGCCGCATCGTCGAGCGGCATCTGGATTCGCTGGCTGTCGAAGCCGTCGCCTTGGAAGGCATGCGCGGCTTGGCCTCGCTCGATCCGTCGATCGTCGTCGCCCGCCAAGGTGACAGTGTTTCGGTCAGCCTGGGTGAACGTACCCTTGGCCGCTTCAAGGCCCCAGAGGCGGGCGACGTTAGCGGTTGGGCCAGTTTGACTGTCGATGTCGCCGTGGCCGGGCGTGCGGCCTCGCGCGAAATGCGCGGCGGCGGCATCGAGAAATTCTACGAAGCCATCTTCGATGGGGCGCTTGCCAACCTCGATATCTTCTCCCGCTACGCTGGCGCCGACGAAGCCCGGGAGATTCGCGCCAAGCGGGAGGGTTTCGGCGGCATTGGCGTCAACTATGCGCTGACCGGCGGCTTGCTGCGCATCACGCGGGTGATGGCCGATACCCCGGCCATAGCCGCCGGCCTGCGCGAAGACGACGTTATCACCCATATCGAAGGCCAGCCGACCGCCGAGATGACGGCGCAAACCGTCCTCGATCTCCTGCGTGGCCCGGTCCGCAGCCGCGTCAGCCTGACCATCCAACACAAGGACGGGACAGCCCCCATTCTCGTTTCTCTTGACCGGGCGCTGATCGTTCCCACGACGGTCACGGCGCAGACGGCGAATGGCATTTTCAACGCCCAGATCACCAGCTTTAACCAGAATACGGCCAACAGCCTGAGCGAACTGATCGATGCCGCCCTGTCCACCCCCAGCCGGCCATTGCGCGGCATCGTGCTCGACATGCGCGGCAATCCGGGCGGCCTTTTGCGCCAAGCCATCCGGGTGGCGGACTTGTTCCTGAACGACGGCGACATCATCGACACGCAAGGCCGCCACCCCGACAGCTTTCAGCACTACGAAGCGACGGGAAAGGATGTCGCCCGCGGCCTGCCGCTGATCGTACTCATCGACGGACGCTCAGCCTCGGCGGCGGAAATCGTCGCCGCGGCGTTGCAGGATCGTGGGCGGGCCATTGTCGTCGGCACCACATCCTACGGAAAAGGCACCGTTCAGACCGTGATCCGCACGCCGAACGACGGGGAAATCACGCTGACCTGGTCGCGCCTGCTGACGCCATCGGGCTATGCCCTGCACGGCTTGGGGGTTCGCCCGAACATCTGCACTAGCGGGCTGGTTGGCGAGGAATTGACCGCCATTAACCGCGCCTTATCGGGCGAGGCTTCGGCAGCCGAAGCCGTCAAAGCCTGGCACCGGGTAGGGCTCTACGACCAGAAATCGCGCGATGCCCTGCGCTCGGAATGCCCGGCGGAACGGCGCCGCGACGATATCGAAAGCCGCATCGCCCATCGCCTGATTGCCGACCCGGTCTTCTACGCTCACGCCCTAGACCTCGCGTCGTCCTTGGCAGCAGCGGGCCACTGACACGGGCGGAAACGGCTGCCGACCTTGACAGCCGGAATGCCGCATGTATGGTGCGCCTCCCTGCCGCCGCACAGGATTTTGAGCGGTTAATTGTCGTTAACGCATTACTTTCGGGAATGGGACGATGGCCAAGCCGAACACGATCCTCGTCAAGCTCGTCAGCACGGCCGACACCGGCTTTTACTATGTGACGAAAAAGAACCCGCGCACATCAACCGAAAAGCTAGAATTCCGTAAGTACGACCCGGTGGCGCGCAAACACGTCGCTTTCAAGGAAGCCAAGATAAAATAACAAGCCGAAGCCTGAGGTGCGTCCGCGCAGCACCGCTTAGAACAGCCCGGCGAGCGAAGGGCCCGACAGATCGCCGGCCATGATCGTCAAGACCATAAGAGAAATGGCCAAGGCGAAGGCTTTCAAAACGGTTGCTGTCATGGTTCGCCACCTGCGCTTGGGCGGGCCACACGCTAGCCCGACAACCCTGAATGAATTGACGAACGCAGCTTAGTCGGCGGCGGTGAAAGGGTCTGTGATCCAGGTCACTGGCGGTTGGAAATTCGCACGTCCCCGGACGCCTATTCGCCTTGGACTTCCTCGACCATCGAGCGCAGGCGCCCGACGTCCTTGATGACCAGGACGTCTTTGGCCCGTTCGAGAACACCTTGGCGGGCCAGATCGTTGAGCACCCGAGCGACGGTCTCGCGGGTGGTACTGACCCGGCTGGCAATGTCGCCATGAATCGGCATCGGCGCGATGGCCGCCATATTCGGGTTCTTGACGCTGGGCCGCGAGATGCGCAACAGCTCGGCATGCACCCGGTTGTTCGCCGCCAGGGTGCTGAGATCCATGATGCGACCCACCGAATTGCGCACCAACCGCGATAGGTGGGACATCACCTTAAGGGCAATATCCGGGTGGTCGGCCAACATGCGGCGGAATTGGTCGGCTGGCAGGGCGGCGACCAGGCAATCGCTAAGCGCCATGATGCTGGCCGATCGGGGTTCGCCGTCGATGGCCGCCATTTCGCCGAAATACTTACCGTCACCCACGTCGTCGAAGGTGATCTCACGGCCCGACAGCGAGTAGTTCACCACCCGCACCTTGCCTTTGACCATGAAGAAACATCGCTACTGTCGCTGTGGCGATCGATAATCTGCTCCTGGGCGCCATACCATTTCCAGCTTCAGTTCTTCTCGACGACCTGCCGTTGATCGTCATTCAACGATTTCAGCAGATCGATGCTTTCGAGGGTATATTGCCCCTTGTCCCCCAAGTTTTCGGTCTCCGTTTAGGGATGCGTTCCTGTGGCCACGCATCATATTACCGGCAACGTGCAGCCAACGCGATAGCCATACCGCTCAATCTCGCGTCGTCTATGCCGTCCTGTTCCATCGGAACTTCGGGTGTACTTGCACCCCCATTCAGCCCCGTTTATGGTTTGCCTCGGCCGTCTCGTCAAGATAGGCCATATCCGCCAGCGGTTTCCGCGCTCCGGCGCGGCGCGCTGCCGGCCTCCTGCCGATGGAGCGCGGATGCCCAATCCAGATTCAGGTTATAGCGACGATGTGGTCGCTGCCGTTATCCCGTGCTATCGCGAAACGGCCAGGATCTTGTCCGTCATCGAAGGCATCGGCCCCGAGGTCGGGCTGATTGTTGTGGTTGACGATGCCTGTCCGGATGGCACCGGGGCCTACGTTCGCGCCCACTGCCGCGATCCGCGCCTCGACGTCGTTGTGCAGACGGCGAACACGGGCGTCGGTGGAGCCACTGTCGCAGGTTATCGCCGCGCGCTGGAACGGGGTGCCGGCGTTGTCGTCAAACTCGACGGCGATGGCCAGATGGACCCTGGCATGATCCCCAAGCTGATTCGCGCCATCCAGCGCGGCCGGGCCGACTATGCCAAGGGCAATCGCTTTTGGGACCTCGACGGCCTGGCCCAAATGCCCTGGCATCGCATCGTCGGCAACCTCTTGCTTTCCTTCATGAACAAACTGTCCTCGGGCTATTGGGATATTTTCGACCCGACCAACGGCTTCACCGCCATTCATGCCGAGGTTCTGCGCCGCCTGCCGCTGGACAAGATCGCCCAGGGCTATTTTTTCGAGTCCGATATGCTGTTTCGACTGAACACCATTCGCGCCGTGGTTATGGATGTGCCGATGGCGGCCCATTACGGCGGCGAGGTCAGTAACATCCGGCTGGGACGGGTGATGATCGAGTTTCCCTTTCGCCACCTGGTCAATCTGACCAAGCGCATCTTCTACGCCTACTTCCTGCGCGACTTCAGCGTGGCCTCGCTACAACTCATGCTCGGGCTGCTGATGACCGCCTTCGGCGGTCTATTCGGCATCTGGGCCTGGCACGAAAGCAACGCTTCCGGCAGGCCGGCGACCACTGGCACCGTGTTCCTGGCCGCGCTGCCGATTATCGTCGGCGTGCAGTTCCTGCTGTCGTTTCTCGACTTCGACAGCCGCAGCCTGCCGCGCGAACCCCTGCAAAACCGTCTATGATTCTTGAAAGCCGTTTATCGGCGGCACGGGGCCAGCGTTGACTTGGTCCGCTCCTGGTTCCATCTTCCCCCAGTGACCTTCTATATCGGCACTCTCGCCCGCATCGGCATATATCCACAGCAGGCCAGTCCATGAAGGGTTGTAACGTTTTTTGGCGCGGCAGCTTGGCCCTGTTCATGGCCGCGATGCTACATGTCCTCATGCCGCCGGGACCTTCCAACGCTCAATCCGGCGACGACGGGGTCTTGAACGCTGTTGCCTACAGGCCGCTACCGCGGGATGTGCCGATCGCAGTGCGCCCGCTCGACAATTCCGACTCCAATCTGGTCATGCAGCGGGAGTTCGAACAAAGGCTCAGGGCGCTCGGCTATGTGGTCCGCCCGGACGGTCCCCTGATTCTCAGTTTCGATACACGCGACGACATTGGTTCCTGGAGCGATGATGGCCGGCGGACCGTGCTGGAGCTGGAAGGCCGCGGCGGCGTTATCGGCGGCGATTCGGCGCGCGCCCGACTCAATCTGTTCGACAGCGACCGCGGCGGCATTATGAACGAAGGACGCCGCAGCGGCACCAACATCGTCACTCCCAGCCGTTATCGTCTGGACGTCTCCATCGACGAACGGCAAAGCGGCGAGCGGCTGTGGCAAGCCTGGGCCACCGCCGAATTGCAACAGTCCAGCGGTGCAGCGTTGACCAAAGCCATGGTGCCCGGATTGCTCCAAAGCCTGGGGACCACGGTGAAGAACCGCGCCATAACATTCGACTGAACGCGCCCGCCAATGTACCGCCATATCCTGGCGCACCGTAATATGATTGATGCACCATGAGAATCCCGCTAGTACGGCATAGCTGTGACATCGGCGCCGGTGCCGGGCCCTTGCACCCGCAACCATCGAGCCAACCGATGCTTCGACACCCGCTGGCGTAACCGTATCCGAACGGCATGACCGAACCATCCGCCAAGGCCCTGTTGCCGGCCGGGTTATCCGACGTGCTGCCACCTGAGGCAGAACACGAGGAAGCCGCTGTGCGCAGCCTGATGACGGTGCTGTCCGCCCATGGTTATGATCGGGTCAAGCCGCCGCTGATCGAATTCGAAGACAGCCTGCTGTCGGGAAGTGGTGCGGCGCTGGCCCGCCAGACCTTCCGCATGATGGATCCGATCTCGCAGCGCATGATGGGCGTCCGCCCGGACATGACCATGCAGGTCGCGCGC
>CAMCUA010000109.1 GCA_945878455.1 Asaia bogorensis
TGGCGCCCTCGCGCGCCGCCAGCGCCCGGCGCAGGTCGCGCTGCGCGCCGTCCGCCGCCGCCACCGCGTCGATGCCGCTGAGCCGTGTCAGATCGGTGGCCGCGATGCGGCCGCTAAGGCCGACCGCCGGTGCCCCGGCGGCGCGCAACGCGGTAAACATTGGCGATAAATTCTCATGGTTAGATATACCTATGGTTGTGTTCCCCATCGCCAGACTCGCCGCCGCGAGGTAAACAAAAGTAAACACCGTTTTTGCCCCATTCAGGCACAGCACCACCCCCTTCGGCGCCAGCCACAGCCGGTTGCTTTCCCCCGTCGGCCCCGGCAGGTCGATGGGTCCAAATCCGATATCTGTCACCCGCGCCACCGCCCGGCGCATCGCCTCGGCGATGGGTGGCTCCATCCGCTCGGCCACCGCCAACAGCACCGCGGCCCGATCCATCCGCTTCGCCCATTCTTCATTGGACAGCCCGTCGATCGCCGCCTGCACCTCGGATAACGCCAGCGTCTCGCCGCCGTCGCCGTCCTCTTCATCGGCAACCGCCTCGTCCGTCCTGACGAAGCGCGACAGATAGTGCGGCCCGCCGGCTTTCGGTCCGGTGCCCGACAGGCCCTCGCCACCGAACGGCTGTCTGCCGACCACCGCGCCGATCTGGTTGCGGTTGACGTAAAGGTTGCCCACCTTGAGCCGCTCCACCGCTTGCTGCACCCGCGCATCGACCCGCGTGTGCAGGCCGAAGGTCAGGCCATAGCCCTTGGCGTTGATAGCCGCGATCACCGCCTCCAGGTCGGCGGCCTCATAACTGGCGACATGCAGGATCGGGCCGAAGACCTCGCCCTCCAGCTCGTCGATGCCGCTCACCCGATAGACCGCCGGCGCCACGAACAGGCCGGCGGGGCAGGGCAGCTTTGTTACCAGCCGGTCCTGGCGCTCCATCCGTTCGCCATGGGCCAATAGCGCTTCGCGGGCCTCGGCATCGATCACTGGCCCGATGTCCGTATCGCGCCGCCACGGATCGCCGATGACCAGCGTCTCCATGGCGCCGGCCAACATGGCCAGCGTGCGCGCCTCCACATCCTTCTGCACATAGAGCATGCGCAGCGCCGAACAGCGCTGCCCGGCGCTGTTGAAGGCCGAGGCCAAGATATCGCGCACCGCCTGTTCCGGCAGCGCCGTGGAATCGACGATCATGGCATTCAGCCCGCCGGTCTCGGCGATCAGCGGCGCGTCCGGCGGGGCATGCTCCGCCATCGCCCGGTCGATGGCATGGGCCGCTGCCAGGGAGCCGGTAAAACACGCCCCGGCCAGGCGTGCATCGGAACTCAACCGCGCGCCCACCCCCGGCCCGTCGCCCGGCAGCAGGTGCAGCACGTCGCGCGGCACGCCGGCCTCGTACATCAGTTCGACGGCGCGCGCCGCGATCAACGGTGTCTGTTCCGCCGGCTTGGCCAGCACCGCGTTGCCGGCGACCAGCGCCGCCGTCACCTGGCCGCTGAAGATGGCGAGCGGGAAGTTCCATGGCGAGATGCAGACGAAAACGCCCCGCGCCCGGCCCTCCAGCTCCCGCGCCCGGGCAGCGTAATAGCGACAATAGTCCACCGCCTCGCGCACCTCGGCAACCGCATCGGGCAGGGTCTTGCCGGCCTCGCGGGTGGCCAGCGCCATCAGCTCGGCCGCGTGTGTCTCATAGAGATCGGCCAGCCTCTCCAGGCAGGCCGCCCGCTCGTCCACCGGCCGCGCCGCCCAACCGGGGAAGGCCGCCACCGCGGCGGCGAAGGCGGCGTCGATATCCGCCGCCGTCGCCTCGACCACGCTGCCGACGATGTCATCAGCATCGGCCGGATTGCGGATACAGTGGCCGGCGCCCGGCCCACCGGCAGGCCAGGTCGCCGTGCGGAACGGCTGGCGTGCCGCCTCCAAGGCTTCGACCGTCGCCGGGTCGCTGAGGTCCCAGCCCTTCGCCGCCCGGCGCTCCGGCGCGAAGACTTCGGCGGGCTGCCGGATCGCCGGATTGGCGATGGCGGCACCGAAAGCCCGCAGCGTCTCCACCGGGTCGCGTGCCACCGTCTCCGGTGCCACGCTCTCGTCGAGCATCTGGTTGACGAAGGAACTGTTGGCGCCGTTCTCCAGCAGCCGGCGCACTAGATAGGCCAACAGGTCGCGATGGGCGCCGACCGGCGCATAGATGCGGCAACGGGTGCCGTCGCGCTCGCGGATGATATCGTGCAGCATGTCGCCCATACCATGCAGGCGCTGGAACTCATAATCGCCGCCTCCGCCCGCCATCTCGAGCACGGCCATGACCGTATGGGCGTTGTGGGTGGCGAACTGCGGATAGAGCCGGTCGGTCATGGCGAGCAGCTTGCTGGCGCAGGCCAGATAGGAAACGTCGGTCGCCAGCTTGCGGGTGAACACCGGAAAACCGGCGAGGCCCAAGGTCTGCGCCCGCTTGATCTCGCTGTCCCAATAGGCGCCCTTGACCAGGCGGACCATCAGCCGACGGTCGTGCCGCCCGGCAAGGTCGTACAGCCAGTCGATAACGTAAGGGGCGCGCTGGCCATAGGCCTGGACGACGACGCCGAAGCCGTTCCAGCCGGCCAGCGCCGGTTCGCTCAGCACCTCGGCGATGATGTCGAGTGACAGGTCGAGCCGCTCGGCCTCCTCGGCATCGATGTTGAAACCCATGTTGGCGCTCTTTGCCAGCAGCGCCAACGACAGCGTGCGCGCCGTCAGTTCGCGGCGTACCGCTGCGGCCTGGGCATATTCGTAACGCGGATACAGGGCCGACAGTTTGACCGAGATACCGGGGTTGTCGCGCACGCGCCCAGTGCAGCGCCCAGCCAGCGCGGCGATGGCGCCCGAGTAGGCTAGGTGGTAGCGCCGCGCATCGGCCTCAGTGCGCGCTGCCTCGCCCAGCATGTCGTAGGAATAGGTATAGCCCTGCGCTTCCAGTGGCTGGGCACGTTCCGCCGCTTCTTCGATGTTGCGGCCCAACACGAACTGCTGACCCAGCTCGCGCATGGCGTGGGACACGGCGGCACGCACCACCGGCTCGCCCAACCGGCGCAGCAGGCCGTGCAGGCTGGCGACCAGTCCCTCGTCCTCATCCTCGGGCGCCACCACCCGGCCGGTGAGCAGCAATGCCCAGGTCGAGGCATTGACCAGCGACGAACTGGAATGGCCGAGATGACGGCCCCAGTCGGCCGCGGCAATCTTGTCGGAAATCAGCGCATCGACGGTTTCCGCATCAGGCACCCTGGCGCCTCGGCCAGGCACATCAGGGCGACGCCCTCGCGGCTGGTCAGGCCGTATTCGGCGAGGAAGCGCGGCATGATGCCGGGCTCGTCGGCGGCGCGCACGGCGCTGACCAGATGCGCCGCCCGCAGGGCAACCGTATGCCGTTGGCCGGGGCTCAGGCCGATGCCGGCGATCAGCCGGACGACGGCCTCGGCCTCGTCGGCGAGATAGGCGGTCCGGATCGCCTGGCGAAGCGCCGACCGGTCTGACGTGGCAATATCCATGGCGGGACAAGGCTGCGTCATCGACCCCACTCTAGGCAAGCGAATGCGGCGTCCTGCCGTCACGGCGGCACGGACTGGCGTTGCCTGTAGCTGCCCGACGGAGTAATGAATCGGTGTCCCGCCGCGCGGGAGCCGCAAGAAGGAGTGCCAGCCGTGAGCGACCGCGATCTGCCCCGTTTCGACGATCACCCCGGCGCCTGGCTGGGACCCGACATGGCCGCCCATCCGGAGCGTTGGGTCTGGCAGCTCAGCGCGCGCCAGATCGCCGATATCGATGCCACAGTGGCGCGCCTGGATGCCAGTGGCCGGGATATCGTCACCTTCACTGCCGCCGATGCCGCCCTGCCCAATCTTGCCGATGATCTTGCCAAGATGCGTCACGACGTGCTCGACGGCATCGGCTTTCGCTTGGTGCGCGGCGTGCCGGTCGAGCGTTACACGACGCGCCAGTCGGCCATCGCCTTCTGGTGCTTCGGCGCGCACTTCGGCGAGGTCGTGCCGCAAAACGCAAGGGGTCACCTGCTGGGCCACGTCCGCGACCTCGGCTACGATTCGACCAAGGCGACGGCGCGATCCTATCAGACGTCGGACCTGCTGCCCTTCCATTGCGACACCGGCGGCGACGTGGTTGCCCTGTTGTCGCTGCGCACGTCGAAGTCGGGTGGTCTGTCCGGCATCGTTTCCTCGCTCAGTGTCTATAACGCCATCGCAGCCAGGCGCCCGGATCTGCTGCGCGCGCTGATGCAGCCAACCTATCGCGACCGGCGCGAGGAAATTCCCGAAGGTCGCGGCCATTGGTATCCAATGCCGGTGTTCAACGTCCACGACGGCCGGCTGATCGTCAGCTATTCGCGCAGCATCATCCGCAAGGCGCAACGCCACCCCGAGGTACCGCGCATCACCCCCTTACTGGAAGAGGCGCTCGACTATCTTGATACAACGGCGCTTGAACCCGGTTTGCGGCTCAACATGGAATTCAAGCCCGGCGACATGCAGTTCCTTTGCCATCACACGACCCTGCACAGCCGCACTGGCTTCGTCGATTGGGAAGGTGAGGACAAGAAGCGCCACCTATTGCGCATGTGGATCGCCTGTCCCGACGGGCCGGCGTTGCCGGATTATTTCGTCGAGATGCAGGGCCTTAACGCTGCCGGCCGGCCGCGCGGCATCTGCTGCCCCGGCGCGGTCTTCTCCGCCCCCCTGGTTGTCGAGGACGGCGGCGCTGGCGATGCGGCCCGCCGCCGCCGGGAAGCGGCTGCTTAGCGGCCCTTTATCGGAACATCAGGAAATAGACGATGCCGCTAGCGACGATGGCGCCGACCAAGGATATGGCAAGCACATAGCGCACGCCGTGGCCGGTGATGCCCTGACGGCCGTCTTGGTCTTTGATTTGCGTGGTCATGGCGGTGTCTCCTCAGCGTTCGTAGCGGAAGCCCAGCTTCAGGCTGACTTGGTAGTGGCCGACCTTGCCGTCGACGATATGGCCGCGGATTTCCGCGACCTCAAACCATTCGAGGTTGCGTAAAGATGTGGAGGCCGTTGCAACGGCGTTGCCGATGGCGTCCTCGATCGACGTCGCGGAGGACCCGATGATCTGGCTGATGGCATAGACGTTGTCGCTCATGACGGTGATCCTCCTGTTGCGGCTTGGCTGGCGGTGTTACGGGGGCGAAGACCTTCGCCGTCGGCCGGCGCCGCCCGCCGCCGCCCGCCGCTTTCCAGGGTAACAACGTCCCATCACGCTGCCGGTTCGCCGGCAGAGAGCCTTGCTGCGGCTGGCCAGGGGCGATATGCAGGCCACCGTTCCACCGATCTCTAGTAGACGGACCGAAACATGAACTTCTGCAGCGACAACGTCGGCGGCATCCATCCGCGCATTCTCGAAGCGCTGATCGCCGGCAACACGGGCGAGGTTATGCCCTATGGCGCCGATCCTTACACCAAGCGGGCGGAAGCGCGGCTGCGCGATGTCTTCGGGCATGACGCCGCCATCGCCTTGGTGGCGACGGGCACGGCCTGTAACGCCCTGGCGTTGGGCGTCATGGCCGGGCCGATTTCGGCGATCTTCTGCCGCACCGGCGCGCACTTGCAGGACACTGAAGCCGGCGCACCGCTGATGTATACGGGCGGGGCCAGGATCGTCGGCATCGAGGGTAAGAGCGGCTTGATCGATCCGGCCGATCTGGAACGCGAGCTGGCCGGTTTCGATCCGGCACGGGCCTTGAGCCAACCGGCCGTGGTCAGCGTCACTCAGGCGAGCGAACACGGTACCGTCTACAGCCTTGATCACTTGCGGGCCATCTCCGCCCTCTGTCGGCGCTTCGGCGTCCGCCTGCACATGGACGGCGCGCGCTTTGCCAATGCCTTGGTTCACCTCGGCTGCGATCCGGCGGAGATGAGCTGGCAGGCCGGTGTCGATGTGCTGTCGCTGGGCGCCACCAAGAACGGAGCCATGGCGGCCGAAGCCGTTCTGGTGTTCGACCCGGCCTTGGCCGACGGCTTGCGTGCGCGGCTGAAGCGGGGCGGCCTGATGTTTTCCAAGCACCGCTTCCTTGGCATCCAGTTCGACGCCTATCTGGCCGACGGCCTGTGGCTCGAACTGGCGCGCGCCGCCAATGCCCGGGCGGCCGAACTGGCGGCGGGGTTTGCCCGCATCGAGGCGGCGGCGGTGCTGTATCCGGTCCAGGCCAACGAAGTCTTTGTCCGTTTGCCTGAAGCGACGTTGACCGCCCTGGAAGCGAAGGGCTTCTCCTTTTATCGTCGCGGCGGTGGGGTGATCCGCCTAGTGACTAGCTGCACCACCGCATCGGCCGATGTCGCCGCTTTTCTGGCAGCCGCAGCCTGAGGCTTCGAAAGCGCGTTCAAGCAGTGGGGGCCCTATGGGATACTGGCCTGATGCGGGCGTCGCTATGGCGCCGCTGGACGGATAGCAACCCATGCCCACGGCACGCCTTCCCACGACACTCTCCCTGTTCAAGCTGCTGGCCGTCCAGCTCCCCTTGGTCGGCTTGCTCGTCGGTGGCTTCCTCGCTTACCGGGAGCCTGAGCTACAGCATCGAGACCGCGCCAGCATCGTTGCGGACGTCATGGATCGGCTCGGCGTCTTGGAGCCGACAATGGCCAGAGCGGTCTGGGACAGCGACGAAGGCTACGCCCAGAATCTGATTGCTGCGCTGGGCCAATTGCCGCACGTGCAAAGCGCCATGCTGACGACGACCGACGGACAGGTGCTGGCCCGCATCGGTGATCCCGCCTTGCCGGTGGCGGGAAGCGACCTGCAACTCGAACGCCCGTTATCCTATCGCGGGGAGGGTGTCGGTCTGCTTGATATCGCCCTGACGATCCAGCCGGTTCAATCGCGGGCACGGCAACGGCTCGTCGAAAACGGCTGGCTGCTGCTGGCCATCCTCGGTGGCTGGACCCTGGCGACCGTCGTTGCGGCGCGGCTGGCGATTCGCCGGCCATTGGCCGAACTGCGCCGCGCCTTCGATGCGGCGCAGCAAGCGACGTTGGATGGCGAACAGGCGGTGCGCCGCCAACAGGACGAACGGGTATCCCTGATCGCCGCAAACACGGCGGCGTTGCGGGACCGACACCGGTTGCTGCGGGGGGTGCTCGACAGCATGGCGGTCGGCGTTGCCGCCTTTGACGAGGAGCTGCGGTTGATCGCCTGGAACCAGCCGTACTTTGCCATCGGCGACTATCCGGAGTCGCTGGCCGTTGTCGGTAGCGAATTCGAAGATTTCGCCCGCCACGATGTGGCACGCCAGGCCGTGGGTGACAACGATGTGGAGGCCTCGGTGCGGGAACGACTGGCCTTGGCCCGGCAGTTCCTGCTTCCGGCCTACGAAGGCCAACTGTCGAATGGCCGATACATCGCCATGCAGGGCGGTGCCATCGAAGGCGGCGGTTTGGTTTGCATCTGTGCCGACATCGGTGAGCGCAGGAATTCGCAAGAAGCGCTGATGACGGCCGCCGATGAACATCGCTGCCTGGCCGAACGGTTCCACCGGCTGACGGCAAATCTTCCGGCGCTGCACGTTCAGTTTGTCTCAAATTCCAGCGGTACGTGGCGGCTGGGCGAGATCGGCCCTGCATTTCGCACCGCCTTCGCGTTTGGCGAGGCTGCCGTACCCGAGGCCACGGCGCTGTTCCTGGAGCGTATCCATCCCGACGACCGCCCCGAGACGGTGGCGGCGTTGACCCGGTCATTCCGCAACGGCGATCCGTTCCATCAGACATTCCGCATCCGCCGGCCGGGCAGCGAGACGATGTGGCTGGAAGCGACGGCCTGGCCCGGTGCCGATGTCGATGGCGAGGTCCACTGGGATGGCGTCATCGCCGACGTCTCCGCGCACCGGCATGCGGAAGAGCGCGAGCGATTGGCCCGCGCCGAGGCCGAGGCCGCCAGCCGGTCCGCATCGGCACTCCTTGCCGCCATGGACCAAGTTGTCCGTCCATCGTTGGGTGATGCGGTTGGCGCGGTCGAGCGCCTGCGCGCTGGCGAACTGGCGAGCGAACAACGCGAGATGACGAACACGGTCGAGGAATCGGCAACCGCCCTGCTCTATGTTGTCGACGAGATTCTCGATCTCGCCAAGATCGCAGCCGGGCGGAACACCCTGGAGCGCAGTCCCGTTTCCATCCGCAATACGGTGGAATGGGTCGCCGGAAAATACTTACCCGTCATCGCCCGCAAGGATTGGCGCTTGGCGCTGTTCATCGATCCGGCCATCCCGCCACGCGTGCTGACCGATGCGGCGCGCTTGCGCTCGATCCTCGCCGACCTGCTCGGAGCGGCCGCCGGGTCCGGCGAGGCGGCGGTGGAAGCGGCTGCAACCATCGGTCTGCGCACGGAGTTTGCCGCCGATGCCCAGGGCGCGGCTTGGGCACGCTTCGCCGTGCGTGGCCTTGCAGGCGACACCGGCGGGCAGGGCCTGGACCGTTGCCGCGAACTGACCGGCCAATTGGGCGGGCGTATCGAGGCGGAGGACAACGGTGCGTCCGTTACCCTGCTGCTGCCCCTCGAACCCGTAACTGATGCCCCGGCGGAAGACCCCGGCCTTAGCGGCATCCGGATCCTCTTTGCCGTGCGCCATGACGATCTGGTCGAGGCCATCGAGCGTTACATCGCCGGGCGCGGCGGGCAGGCCAGCCGCGCCCTGTCGCTGCACGACCTGGAGCGGCGTGCCGCCGGCAGGGATGTGGTCATCCTTAGCGAGGCATGGGCGGGTGGGCGTTGCGAACAGGTGGTGGCGCGGTTGCGCCAACGCGTGCCCGGCATTCGTTTCGTCATTATCAGCTGCGATCCGCTGGCCCGCACCGGATTGGTGCAAGCCGATACCGTCGTCATGCGGGGGCAGCCGTTCCGGCGTTCGGAATTTCTTGCCGCCGTGGCGATGGCGGCGGGACAGGTCGCCCCGCCAGCGCCTATGGCGGCACCGGCAGCCACCGATGCCGTTCATCCCAGCGCGGCGGGCGCCATCGACGAACGGGTGCTGCACGCGACCTTTGGCGAGGACGAGCAGACCATCCGCGACATCATGGCCGATTTCATCGGCCCGGCCCGCACTCATCTGGCCGACATTTTACAAGCGCAGGCCGGCCGTTCCACCGAGGGTGTGGTTCAGGCCGCTCAGCGGCTGACATCAGCGGCACGCGCCATCGGCGCGCATCGACTGGCCGATGCTGGCGCAGCGCTGGAGCGGGCAGGCCAAGCTGATGCCTGGGACGACATCGATGCCCAGGTGGCTGGTATCGAGGCTACATTTCAGGCGGTTCTCGCCCAGATCGGCAGCTATCGCACGGCCCGTCCCACCGGCGCCGGAACATCCGCCTAGAGCGTGATGAATCTTGGTCGATGGATGACCCCTCTCCGTCCGCTCGCGGGGGGAGAGGGAAGGGCCCGTGTAGCGGGAGGGTGAGGTGGGGTTTCCCAGCCGCCGCAGCCTCCCCACCTCTCCCCGACCCTCTCCGCCCGCCGGCTCCGCCGGCATTCATCCAATGGCGGCAAAGCCGCCGGGGGCAGAGAGCGAGGGAGGTGGCGAGTCTGCGTGTCACACCCAATGACATCGCGCACTAGCTGGAACCGTGCTTAGCGCAACGCCGGGTCAGATGATCGGTGCCAGCCAGGTCATCTCCTTGCGGTGGCGGTTCTCGAAGGCTTCCAGTTCGGGGGCGTATTGCGTGGTCACGCCGATGTCGTCGAGACCCCGCAGCAGGCGCTGCTTGCGCGTCGCATCGATGTCGAAGCTGTGGCGCTCGCCGTTCGGCGAGACGATGGTTTGCTTGTCTAAATCGATGGTGATGGTTGCGCCGGGACGTTCGCCTAGCTGGTGCCACAGCCCGTCGACGACCGGCTGCGGCTGGGCCACCACCAGGATGCCGTTCTGCAGGCAATTGCCGACGAAAATGTCGCCGAAGCTGACGCCGATCAGCGCCCGCAGGCCGTAATCGAGCACGGCGTAGGCGGCCGTTTCGCGCGATGATCCGCAGCCGAAATCGGCGGCGGTGACCAGGATTTCCGCGCCCTGGTAGGCGGGATGGTTAAGCACGAAGTCGGCGCGCGGCTTGCCGTCGGAATCGAAGCGCAAGTCATGCAAGAAACCTTCGGCGTAGTCGGGATGGCCGGGCCGACGGTATTTGCGGTTGAAGCGCCCGGGCATGATCATGCCGGTATCGATCTTGGCGATGTCGAGCGGCGCGGCGACGGCGGTGAGCACGGTGAAGGGCGTCATGGCGATGGTTTCCTTTCGCTCACAGCGTGCGGACGTCGGTCAGCCGGCCAGTAACGGCGGCGGCGGCGACCATCGGCGGGCTCATCATGTGGGTCAGCGCACCGGGGCCCTGGCGGCCTTCGAAGTTGCGGTTGGTGGTCGAGGCGCTGCGCTCGCCAGGTGCCACGATGTCGCCATTGGAGCCGTTGCACATCGAACAACTGGAATCGCGCCACTCGAAACCGGCGTCGAGGAAGATGCGATCCAACCCCTCGGCCT
>CAMCUA010000110.1 GCA_945878455.1 Asaia bogorensis
CGACCACCAGGGCTTCGTCGATGGCGTAGCGCACGATCAGCGGCACGGACAGCTGCGTGCCGGTGAAGATTAGAACGGCGGCGACGGCCACCAGAAGCTGGGTGCGATAGGGTGCCAGATAACCGTAGAAGCGGCGCACGACATGCCCATTGAAGGCTTCGCCAAAAATCTTCTCTTCCTGATTGATCTGCGAGCCGACGACCGCCTTGGGCGGGTGTGTCGCTTCTGGCGCCGAGCGCGCGGTCGTGGCGGTGGCGGTCATGGCCGGGCTCCGCCGTCGACGCTGTCCAGGACGTCTTCGCCGGGGCGCACCTGCAACTGGTACAAATCGTGGTAGCGGCCGCCCTTGGCGATCAGTTCGTCATGGGTGCCGCGTTCGAGAATGCGGCCATTGTCGATGAACAGGATTTCGTCGGCATGCATCAGCGAGCCCAGGCGATGGGAAATGACGATGGTGACCCGGTCGCTGGCCAGTTCGGCTAAGGCGCTGCGAATGCGCTGTTCGGTGCCGGCGTCGATGGAGGCTGTCGAATCGTCGAAGACCATGATCGCCGGCTTCAGCATGATGCCGCGTGCAATGGTCAACCGTTGGCGCTGGCCGCCCGATAGCGACACGCCGCGCTCGCCGACCAGCGTGGCGTAGCCGGCGGGCAGGCGGTCGACATATTCGTGCAGCTGGGCCTGGCTGTTGGCGTGCGCGACGTGTTCGTCGGCTGCCCAAGGGTCGCCGTAGGCGATGTTGTTCTCGATCGAGGTGGTGAAAACGAAAGCATCCTGCTGGACCACGCCGACGGCGCGGCGCAACGACTCCAGCGTCACCGAACGGATGTCCTGGCCATCAATGGTGATGCGCCCGGCGGTGGCGTCGTAAAAGCGCGGTATCAGGTGGGCAATGGTCGATTTGCCGCTGCCCGGCGGGCCGACGATGCCAAGCGTCTTGCCCGGCCGTACCTCGAACGAAATGCCGCTGACCGTCGGCTGACCGTTGCTGGTGGCCGCATAGTCGAAGGCCACATCCTCGAAGCGCAACACGCCGTTGCGGACTTCCAATGGCCGCGCGCCAGGGGCATCGGCGATGGTAGGCTTATCGTCCAACACCTCGAACAGGCGAACGCCGCAGGTCGATCCCCGGGCGATGGAATTCACCAACAGGCCCAACTGGCGCACCGGCGCCTGCAGGATGGTCATAAAAGCCAGAAATTCGGTCAACCGGCCGACGGTGATGTCGCCATCCAACACCTTGAGGCCGCCGACCCACAAGACCAGGCCCATGGCCGCGAAGTAGGACGTGGTCATGATCGTCGTGTTGAAGACGCGCGCCGTGACGCGGCGTTCGGCGACACCACGGGTCAATTCCGAACAGCGGTCGAACACCGACAGCTCATAATCCTGCGCGGCGAAGGCGCGCACGACGCGGATGCCGCTCAGATTTTCGTCCATGATGCGCGATAACACACCCAGCCGTTTTTGCAATTCCAGCCACAAGGCGCGCAGATGCAACCGGGCGGTGGTCGAGCGCCAGGCGACGACGGGCACAAAGCTGAGGCTCAACGTGCCTAATAGCAGGTCGGTGCTGAGCAGCAGATAGGTGCCGATGCCGATCAGGTTGAGCAGCAGGACGACGCGGACGATGCCGGTGTTGAAAAACATCCGCACGCCTTCCAGATCGAGCATGCCCCGGGTGATCAGCTCGCCGGTATGCATCTGGTCGTGGTAGGAAAAACTCAGGCGTTGCAGCTTATCGTAGAAGGCCATGCGCAGGTCGTAGGCGACATAATGGCCGACACTTTCACCGACATAGTTGTGAATCATCGTGAAGAAGCCACGCAGGATCGCCGCGCCCAGCAGCAGCAGCGCCGCGTCGACGAGGGCGCTTTGCGCCGCCGCCACCGAGACGCCTCGGCTCAGCAGGTCGTGAGCGCGGTCGACCGCGCTGCCCAGGTATTGCGGAATTAACAGTTGGAAATTGGCCGCAACGATGGTGCTGATCAACGCTACGGAAACGCGGCCTGGATAGCGGAAGGCCAGGCGCAGAATGCGCAACAGCACGCCGACTCCTTCCGCAGTGACTTTCACGTCAATGCGTTCGATGTCTGGCGGCGACAGTCGTCCCTCGGCAGCAGCCGTCTGACTCACGGGAATGTTCCGATGTTAAGGCCGCGGCCTCCGCGTGGACCCCGACAAGGTCGCCACGGAAGCCATATTCTTCGCGTTCGTTCGATGCCCATCCCACCCTGCCGGAACGGAGCCGCGGCACCTTAACAAGATTCGCCGAGTCGGTCCAACAGCGCTTAGGCGCCTGTTCGGCCGATTAACGGGCTGGCAAGACGCCGGGCGGGGTGGGATGATGCGTACCCTTCCGCCGCCCGGCCCGCCGCGCCATCCGCACACAGGACCCCCGATGCCGACCAGCGGCTACCTTTCCGCCTACAACGCCTTGCCCGTTAATATCCGCGGCATGATGTTGATGTTGGGCGCCACTATCTCATTCTCGCTGATGCACGCGACGATCCGCTATCTGTCGGAAAGCCTGCACCCCTTTCAGGTGGCCTTCTTTCGCAATGCCTTCGGCCTTTTGGTGCTGGCACCCATCCTGATCCGTCACAAGGGCGCGCCGCTGCGCACCCGGCGCCTGCCGCTCTACCTCATGCGCACGACGCTGAACGCTATCGGCATGCTGTCGTTCTTCTACGCCCTGGCTATCGCGCCCTTGGCCGAGGTTACGGCGCTGAGCTTCTTGGGGCCGATCTTCGCCACCGTCCTGGGTGTGGTGATGTTGGGCGAAACCGTCGGCGTCAGGCGGTGGACGGCCATCGGCATCGGTTTCCTCGGCGCCCTCGTCATCCTGCGGCCGGGTTTCGAGTCTGTCGGACTGGGTTCCATCCTGGCCATCGTCGCCTCGTTCTCGTTCGGTCTGATGGTGATGGTGATCAAGCGCCTGGGGACCACGGAATCGGCCCTAAGCATCACCACCTATATGGTCGCCTTGCTGGTGCCGGTGACCTTGGTGCCGGCGCTGTTCGTATGGCAGTGGCCGGCCCTGGAGCTATGGCCCTGGCTGGTCATCATGGGCGGCTTGGGGTCGGCTGCCCATCTGATGATGTCGGGAGCCATCAAGCTGGCTCCGACCAATGTGGTGATGCCGGTCGATTTCGCCCGTCTGGTGTGGATGGCGCTGATCGGCTACATGCTTTTCTTTGAAGTGCCGACGGTGTTCACGTGGCTTGGCGGCTTCATGATCTTTGCCAGCGCCACCTATGTCGCCTACCGCGAAAGCCAGGACAGGTCGAAGAACGCTTAGAATCCGCTTTCCGCGACTCTGGATGCACGGATAAGTTACGCATGATCAACGGAACATCGCCGCGCGAAGGCGCCCGCGGCGGGGCAAAAGGTCCACGGCGATAGCTCCATCATCGGACATGCGCTTCTGTGTTTTCGGCGTTGGTGCCGTTGGCAGCTATGTGCTGGCGCGCCTGACGCAGGCCGGTATCACCGCATCGGGTATTGCCCGTGGCGAGACGTTGGCTGCCATCCGCGCCCGCGGAATCCGCATCGTCGGTGAGGACGGTGTCGAAGAAGATCCCGTCAAGGCAGTGCGGGTCGCAGAGGAGGCGGCGGAACTCGGGCCGCAGGACGTGCTGTTCGTTTCGCTGAAGGCGCACCTGATCGCTGACGCGTTGGACGATATGGCGCCGCTCATCGGTCCCGACACGACGGTGGTGACCGCCGTCAACGGCATCCCCTGGTGGTACTTCCACGGCGTGAATGGGGTCACGCCGCGCCATCTGGACAGTGTCGATCCGGGGGGCCGCACGTGGCAGGCTCTGGGCCCCGAACGGGCGGTGGGCTGCGTCGTTTATATGGGTGCTTCGGTGCCGCGAGCGGGGACCGTGATCTGCACCCAGCCCCGGCTGGTGGTCGGCGAGCCGGACGGGCGGCTCAGCCCACGCCTGACGGCGATTGCCGACACCCTATCCGCGGCAGGGATTGCGACCGCGGCGGTTCCCGACATCCGACTGGCCGTGTGGAAGAAAGTGTTGGGCAATGCCTGGGCGAATCCGGTCAGCATCATCGCTGGTGCCACCACCGACAGGATGTGCAGCGATCCTTGCCTGCGCCCGACCTTGATTGCCGTGATGGCGGAGGTATGCGCCGTCGCCGCCGCGCATGGCGTGGTACTCGACGTTGACCTGGAACAACGGATCGACGAGTCGGCGACGCTCGGGACGTTCAAGAGTTCGACCTTGCAGGACTTCGAACGCCGCCGCAGCGTCGAACTCGACGCTATCCTCGGCGCTGTCGCCGAACTCGGCCGTCAGGCTGGCGTCCCCATGCCCATCCTCGATGCGGTCTATGCCTTAAGCCGCCTGCGCGCCGACATCGCCGGATGCTATCGTAGACCTTGAGCGGTGGGTGGCTTTTCCGGTTCCAGAAAAACGGCCAACGCGGCGGTAACGAATGGCAACGGCTGTGCTATAAGCCCGGCCATCGAAGCGACGGATCAACGCAGATAGGGACACCAGAGTCGTGGCTGAACGGGAATCGATGCAATACGACGTGGTCATCGTTGGCGCCGGCGTGGCCGGGCTCGCCGCGGCCATTCGGCTGCGGCGGATTTCGGCGGAACAGGGGCGCGATATTCGCGTCTGCGTCGTCGAGAAGGGTTCCGAAGTCGGCGCCCATATCCTGTCGGGAGCGGTTTTCGATCCGCGTTCCCTGAACGAACTCATCCCAGATTGGAAGGAACAGGGCGCGCCGCTCAACACGCCGGCCACCGAGGATCATTTTCTGCTCCTGACGAAGAAGCGTTCGTTCCGCCTGCCGACGCCGCCGCAGATGCACAATCATGGCAATTACGTGATCAGCCTGGCCAACCTGACCCGCTGGCTGGGCGCCCAGGCGGAAGCGGCGGGGGCCGAGATCTATCCCGGCTTCGCCGCCGCCGAGGTGCTCTACCACGCCGACGGGCGGGTGAGGGGCGTCGCCACCGGCGACATGGGCATCGGGCGCGACGGTCAGCCGACGGCGAACCATCAGCCGGGTATGGAACTGCATGCCACCTATACCCTGTTTGCCGAAGGCTGCCGGGGGTCGCTGTCGAAGTCACTGATGGCGCGCTTCAATCTGTGCCATGGCTGCGATCCGCAGACCTATGGCATCGGCATCAAGGAACTGTGGGACATCGACCCTGCCAAGCACGTGCCGGGCAAGATCGTCCACACGGTGGGCTGGCCGATGGATTTCCGCACCTACGGCGGCTCCTTTCTCTATCATCAGGAAAGCAATCAGGTGGCTGTCGGTTTTGTCATCGGGCTGGATTACGAAAATCCCTACCTCAGCCCTTTCGACGAGATGCAGCGTTTCAAGACCCATCCCGACATCCGGCCGGTCTTCGAGGGCGGACGGCGGGTCGCCTATGGCGCGCGCGCGCTGAACGAAGGCGGATTTCAATCGATTCCGCAGCTGGTGTTCCCGGGCGGTGCCCTGGTCGGCGCCGCAGCCGGCTTCATGAACGTGCCGAAGGTCAAGGGTTCACACACGGCGATGAAAAGCGCCATGCTCGCCGCCGATAGCGTGGCCGAGGCGCTGCAACTCGACACACCGCCGGCCGTGCTCGAGGGCTATCCCGAAGCTCTGAAGCGCAGCTGGGTGTGGGACGAACTCTACCGCGTGCGCAACATCCGGCCGTCGTTCCATTTCGGTATGTGGGCGGGCCTCGCCTATTCGGCGGTCGACACTTATGTCTTCCGCGGCAAGGCGCCATGGACCCTCCATCACCGCGCCGATCACTCGGCGCTGCGCCAGGCCGGTGAATTCGAGCCCATCGCCTATCCCAAACCTGACGGCACGGTCAGCTTCGACAAGCTGTCATCGGTGTTCATCTCCAACACCAACCACGAGGAAGACCAGCCGTCGCATCTGACCCTGAAGGACGCTACGGTGCCGGTCGCCGTCAATTTGCGCACCTATGCCGGCCCCGAGCAGCGGTATTGTCCGGCTGGCGTTTACGAATTCGTTGCCGAGGCGGCTGACGGCCAACGCTTGCAAATCAACGCGCAAAACTGCGTTCACTGCAAAACCTGCGACATCAAGGACCCGACCCAGAACATCGAATGGGTGGTGCCCGAGGGCGGCGGCGGGCCGAACTATCCGAATATGTAGTGGAGGACAGGAACCCGCCGTTGACGGTGAGGAAACGGGTTGCCCCGCCAGGATTCGGATGCATCCGCCGGCAGTTCATGACAGCCACTGCTTTTATTGGGGGGCTACAGCTGCCTCGGCCCGCACCGACGGCTCAAAGGTTCAGCTCGATATGAAGCAGTTTCTTGAGCATGCACAGGGCTAGGTCCGCTATCCACGGGTCTGTCTCCGATCCAGCACTGCGTTCAGGGTGATGAAGCTCATAAAATGCTCGTTCATGATCATAGAGTTCAGAAAAGACGCGGGCCGCTGAATCTCCGGCTCCCGGCACATGAACGTCTGTATCGGACGTGGCCGCCAGCAGGCTACACAAGCAGTGGTGGGCACAGAGTTCTGCGCATTTCAAACGGACCTGCGACTGTGGATCGAGAGGGCCGGATGACCGGTGCCGGGCTGCGCGATATATCCCAGAGGCAACATCATAGGCAGACGATAGGTCTGTCGTCGCATCGAACCGATCCAATTCAGATGAGATGTTGCTATCACACCCCTCCGCGCAGAGTGCTGCAGTACGCAGAACCATATGAAAAGTCGTGAGTGCGACGCATCGGGCCAGTTCCCGTTCGACTGCGGTACTCACCGCATTCTGACCCCTTGGACAAAACCCGACATTGAAATAGGGATGATATGCTAAGGGAACGACCCCAAAAAAACGAGCGTTCGGCAGAAGTTGTGAGTTGTCCAGCTGCTTGAGGTGAGGTGGGGGTATGGCTTGGAAACATGGCTGGCGATGTTGGCCATGGACGGTATCGGGGGAGCCAAAAAGGGGCTGGCGATGTTCAAGATGAAGTCGCGACGCGTTGTCATGAAATCCTCCTGCAGAGGAATTTATACACCGCCATACATAAACATCATACTCCTATGATACATTGTATTTTCACATTCTATATTATATAGTTATTTAATATATTTATTTTAATTTAGTTTTTATATCACAATTATTAAAATATAAAAAATATATCAAAAAACTTCTTTTTGAAAATAGATGTCGTGATGTGAAAAAAAGGACCGCGCCGGACATCCAATAATAGGAAGGGCACGCACAAAATAGAAAAGGGGAACCGGAGACAATAGCCTGAAGAACGCCGTACGGAGTTCTGGAACTTGAAAAGTCGTCGATGAAAAAAAATTAAAGGGAAGAGTTGAAACCCTTCCCTTTTAGGTTGCGAAACGACGACAGGCGATTCAAGCTGCTTTCGTCGGCGATGTCTTGCCGGCTTCGCGCTCGTAGTCTTCCATCAGCGTGCGGCTGACCTCGCCGGGCGTGAAGGTGTGTTGGTCGATCGAGCCGACCGGGGTCACCTCGGCGGCGGTGCCGGTTAGGAAGACTTCGGTTGCCTTGCCGACTTCGTCGGGCATGATGACCCGTTCGATGACGTCCCAGCCGCGTCGGCGGGCCAGCCCGATCACTGTGCGCCGGGTGATGCCGTCGAGGAAGCAGTCGGGCTTCGGCGTGTGGATGACCTTGTCCTTGCCGAATAGAAAAAAGATGTTGGCACCGGTCGATTCCGCCACATAGCCGCGATAATCGAGCATCAGGGCGTCGTGATAGCCCTGCGCCTCGGCATCGTGCTTGGACATGGTGCAGATCATGTAAAGTCCAGCCGCCTTGGCGTGGACCGGCGCGGTATCGGGCGCCGGCCGGCGCCACTTGGAGGTGATCAGCTTGATCCCCTTCATCTTGGCTTCCGGCGAAAAATAGGACGGCCAATCCCAGGCGGCGATGGCCAGATGAATGCGGTTGGCCTGGGCGGCGACGCCCATCATCTCGCTGCCGCGCCACGCCACCGGCCGGACGTAGCCGTCGACGATGTTGTTGGCGCTGAGGGCCTCGCGACAGGCCGCGTCGATCTCGGCGATGCTATAGGGCAACTCGAAGCCCAGCGTGCGGGCTGACATTGCCAACCGTTCCGTATGCTCGGTCAGTTTGAAGATCTTGCCGTTGTAGGCGCGCTCGCCTTCGAACACACATGAACCGTAGTGCAGGCCATGGGTCAGAACATGAATCTGCGCGCCGCGCCAGGGAACCAAGGCGCCGTTGTACCAGATGAGTCCGTCGCGATCGTGGAAGGGTTGGTCGGCCATGGACAGGTTTCCCTGGTTCGCATTGCAGCGCAACAATATTGCGATGCAACATGGATTTCTGGAAGCTTATTGCGCTTTGTACCATCGGCCCTGGATATATGTCAATAACACTGACATAATAGGACGGCGGCGGGGCCTGTCGATTTAAGGTCCATACCACCACTCGATGGGAACGAACGCCATGCTGCAACCCCAGTCCCAACCGGATCCGTTGTTCTTGCGGGAAGCGGACCTGCGCGAGGCGATCGAACTGTTATTCTATGCCTACCGCGATTTTACCGGCGAGCCTGACGCCATCCTCGCTCGTTACGATTTCGGCCGGGCGCATCACCGGGTCATCTATTTCGTCGGACGCAACCCTGGCATCACGGTCGGTGCGCTGTTGAGCATTCTCAAGATCACCAAGCAGAGCCTGTCGCGCGTCCTTGGCCAACTGATCGACGAGGGTTTCATCGAACAGAGGAAGGACCATGCCGACCGCCGCCGCCGCCCCTTGTTTCTGACCGCTAATGGTTCCGAACTGGAACATCTGTTGACCGAGTGTCAGTGCCGGCGCATTGCCGGTGCCTATCGCGCTGCTGGCGGCGCGGCCGTCGCCGGATTTCGTGCTGTGCTGGGCGGCATCATCAACGTGGAAGACCGCCCGCAATTCGCCACCGTCGGCCGCCCTTGGGACTGATGTCGGCCCGTTTCCCCGGTCTGGCGCAGCTGTGCTAAAGTTTGCCGACCCGCCGCTGCCTGTCGGCGGCGCAAGCCATCGGAGATGGGAATGAACGAGGCCCAGCCTCATATACTCGTCGTCGATGACGACGACCGGCTGCGCGAATTGTTGCGCAAGTTCCTGAGCGAGCGGGGCTTCTTGGTCGATACCGCGTCGGATGCCGCCGACGCCCGGGCGAAGCTGGCCAACCTGACGTTCGATTTGATCGTGCTCGACGTGATGATGCCCGGCGAAAGCGGGCTCGACTTTGCCGCCGACCTGCGACGGCGCGATACGGTGCCGATCCTCATGCTGACGGCGATGGGCGAAGCCGAGGATCGCATCGCCGGTCTGGAGCGTGGCGTCGACGACTATCTAACCAAGCCGTTTGAGCCGCGCGAGTTGCTGCTGCGCATCCGCGCCGTGCTGCGCCGCCGGCCTGAACCGGCGGATCCAATAGCCGCCGCCGGACCGGTCGAGCCGATCCGCTTGGGTGCCGTTGCCTTTGACCCGGTTCGCGGCGAACTGCGACGTGGCGGCCGGCCGATCCGGCTGACCTCCGTCGAAGCCTCGCTGCTGACCGCCTTGGCCGAACGTCCGGGCGCCGTGCTCGACCGCGATGAACTGAGCGCGCGTACCGGCGCTAGTGGCGGCGGCCGGGCCGTCGATGTGCAGGTCACCCGCTTGCGCCGCAAGATCGAGCCCGATCCCCGTCTGCCGCGCTATCTGCGCACCGTGCGTGGACGCGGCTATATGTTGCACCCGGACTAGGACCGCGATGCTTGCCGACAGCTTGATCAAACGGTTTCTGCCGCGCAGCCTGCTCGGCCGCTCGCTGCTGATCATCGTCACGCCGCTGGTATTGGTGCAGGTGGTGGCGGCCCTGGTGTTCTTCGAGAGCCATTGGGACAAGGTAACGCTGCGCCTGGCGCGTGGCCTGGCCGGCGATATCGCCGTGTTGGCCACGCTGTTGCGCGAAGACCCGACGGAAGCAGGGGTGGTGCGCATGGTGCGCATCGCCGCCGATCACATGCAGATCGGCGCGGCCTATCGGCCCGGCGAAATCCTGACCAACATCCAGCCGGCCGGCAGCAACCGGGACGAGCGCAATATCGCCCAGGCCATGCGCGAATTCCTGGCTAGGCCCTATCGCCTGGATACCGGCTATCAGGAGGAGAACATCCGCATCGAGGTACAGATGCCGGATGGCGTGCTCGATGCGGTAACGACACGCAAGCGGCTCTACAGTTCGACCACCTATGTCTTTCTGATGTGGATGGTCGGCATCTCGATGATCCTGTTCGGCGTCGCTGTCATCTTCATGCGCAATCAGGTAAAGCCGATCCGCCGTTTGGCGCAGGCAACCGACAGCTTTGGTAAGGGCCGCGAAGCGCCGCCATTCAAGGTGGAAGGCGCCATCGAGGTGCGCCAGGCCGCCGCCGCCT
>CAMCUA010000111.1 GCA_945878455.1 Asaia bogorensis
ACTGACATCACAAACTACACGGCCCGCGATATCGACGAGATCACATGGGCCGTCAACTCAACGCCCAGAAAATGCCTCGGATACAAAACTCCCGCCGAGGCATTCCTTGAAAACATCAGGTGTTGCACTTGACGTGAGAATCCAGCGACTGTTCGTCCGGAAGTGGAGGGCAGAGCCATGATGGATGCGCTTGGCGAGGTGCTGCGCTCGGTGCACCTGAGCAGCGGCGTCTTTCTCGATGCCCGCTTCACGGCGCCGTGGTGCGTCCTCTCGAAGATCGAGGGCGGCGACTGCCAGCCCTTCCTGGCCCGGCCGGCGCAGCTGATCGCCTATCACTTCGTCATCGACGGCCGGCTGCTGATTTCAGTCGACGGCGAGCCGGCCATCGAGGTGCGGGGCGGCGAAATCGTGCTGTTGCCGCGCAACGACGTGCACAAGCTGGCAAGCGCCCCCGGACTTACCCCGATCAGCGCCCGCGAGCTGGTGCAGCCGTCGCCCGACGGCGGCCTGGCGCGCATCTATCATGGCGGCGGCGGCGAGGCGGTGCATCTGGTCTGCGGCTTCCTGGCCAGCGAGGAGCGCTACAACCCGCTGATCGCCAGCTTGCCGCCGATCCTTAAGATCGACATCCGCGAGGCGACGTCGCGCGACTGGGTCGAAGCCTCGGTGCGCTTCGCCGCCGACGAACTGGTGGCCGGCAAGGTCGCCTCCGCCGGCGTCATCTCCCGGCTGTCCGAGCTGTTGTTGGTCGAGGCGGTGCGCGCTTACGCGGCGACCCTGGGCGAGCGCCAGCCGGGCTGGCTGAAGGGCCTCGCCGATCCGCAGATCGGCCGTGCCCTGGCGCTGATGCATCACAAGCTCGACGCGCCATGGTCGGCCGACGGGCTGGCCAAGGAAGTGGCGCTGTCGCGCAGCGCCTTCATGGAACGCTTCACGGCGCTGGTCGGCCTGCCGCCGATCCGCTACCTCACCGCCTGGCGGCTGCAGACGGCCCGCCTGCACCTGCGCGAAACGCGCCAAAGCATCGCCCAACTGGCACATGCCGTTGGCTACGACTCCGAAGCCGCCTTCAGCCGCGCCTTCAAACGCGAATTCGGATTGTCGCCGGCCCATTGACGGGAGCGAGAGGCGGGCGCGGTTTCCTGAGCAGACAGGCTCCGATGCGGAGAATAAGAGCCATAATCTCCGCACGATATGCGGAGATTGGGCTTGCTTTTTGCGGTGAATAAGGGCGTTAATCTCCGCAAGAGGTACGGAGAATGCTGAGCTATATCCATGAACTTCCGGGATGGCCGGGCTTCCGCTGGGACGAGGGTCTGCTCTCCCAGCGTCTGGCGCCGGTCCGCCATCGCCAGGGGCGGCTGATCGGACGGATGGAGGCCTTGGGCTTCGACCTGCGCGCCGAGGCGGTGCTGGCCACCCTTACCGAGGACGTTCTCAAATCCAGCGAGATCGAAGGCGACATCCTCGATAAGGACCAGGTGCGCTCCTCGATCGCCCGGCGCCTTGGCATAGACGTCGGTGCCTTGGCCCCGGCGGAGCGCAACGTCGAAGGGGTGGTCGAAATGATGCTCGACGCCACCCAGAAGTATGCCGCGCCGTTGACCGAGGAGCGCCTGTTCGCCTGGCACGCCGCACTGTTCCCCAGCGGGCGCAGCGGCATGAGCCGGATTGTCGTCGGCGCCTGGCGCGACGACGGCTCCGGCCCGATGCGGGTCATATCCGGTCCCATGGGGCGGGAGCGCGTTCATTTCGCAGCGCCGGGCGCGCCGCGACTCGCCGCCGAGATGTCGGCCTTCCTGCGCTGGTTTAACGCGGATCAGCGGCTCGATCCCGTGCTCAAGGCGGGGCTGGCGCATCTGTGGTTCGTGACCGTCCATCCCTTCGACGACGGCAATGGGCGTATCGCGCGCGCCATCGCCGACATGATGCTGGCGCGTTCGGAGCAAAGTCCGCAGCGCTTCTACAGCCTGTCCGCGCAAATCCGCCGGGAGCGCAAAGACTACTACGACCGGCTGGAAGCCACGCAGAAAGGCGATCTCGACGTCGGCGACTGGCTGGAATGGTTCCTCGCCTGTCTCGATGGCGCCATCACCGGGGCGGAAAACACGCTGGCCAGGGTTCTGCACAAGGCGCGGTTCTGGGCGGCGTACAAGGATCAACCGCTGAACGACCGTCAGCGCAAGGTCGTCAACCGGCTGCTCGATGGCTTCGCCGGCAAGCTCACATCGTCGAAATGGGCAGCGCTCACCGGGGCCTCGCCCGATACGGCGCTGCGCGACATCAACGATCTTATCGGGCGGGGGATTCTTCTGCGTGGCGACGGCGGCGGGCGCAGCACGAGCTATGCGCTGCAGGTTCCTACAACCGCCTGACCTGCCCGACCACCCGGCCGATGACGGTCAGTCGTTCGGCGGCCAGGCGTTGGACCACCGGGGTCGGGTAGGTGGTCTGCACGGCGCAGAGGCCGGCGTGGTCGGTGGCCGACAGGTGGCGCAGCACCGCCTTGCCGGCGAAGGCGACCAGGAAATAGCCGCCTTCGGCAATGGCGTTCTGGCCCATGTCGACGATGAGGCGGTCGCCAACCTGGATCTCCGGCGACAGCGCCCGTTCGGCGGCGATATAGACGAAGGCGCGGGCCGGGTCGGCGACGCAGAGCAGGTCCTGCACATAAGCCCGGGCTAAGGACCAGTGATGCTCGGCCCCATCGAGGGCGGCGGGCAGGGCGCCGGGACCGGCCGAAACCAGCGCCGAGGCATCGGCGAATTCGGGCAGCAACACGGTGTCGCCGTCCGCGGCGGTGGCGTAGCGGCTGCTGTCTTCATCGGCCGGCCGGTCGAAGGCAATGCCGCTCGCCTGCTCGATTTTATCGAGGGAACGCCCGCCCATCACCGTGTCGCCGTCGGGGTCGAGCGCCCGGGTGATGGTGGTGCCGGCAACGCCTGAACCGCGGCCGAGCGCCTCGGCCGACTGTCCCGTGCGCTCCATCACCATCCGCAGATAGCGGGCGATACGGTCGCGGCGCCCGTTGCTGCCTATCATCATGACGGGGATTATGCCCTATGCGCGGATGCATGGCTATAATGCATTTTTGCAGTTGATCTCCTGCGTAAATGCAGGAAGAGTCGGGGTATGCGCGGTGATGCACTGATAGATCGATTCGTTGCGTTGGCTGCCCATCCTTCGAGAGGCCCCTGCGGGGCTCCTCAGAGCTTGTGAAGCTTTGAGGGATTGAGGATACCGTGGGCGAGGCAGACCGGATACATCCCTGACAGAGGGGGCCGGATAGATCGCTGACAGTTCGTCGGTGCGGCAGGATGACCTGCCGATGCCATAGAAAGATCTGTCTGCAATGGACGAGAGGCTTCGCCTGGCAGTGGTTGCCTGTGCCGGGGCTTGTGCTGGTCTCGTCCGGCAGCGGCCTAGGCCGCTGCCGCTTTGAGCATCCGGTGGCTGGCCAGGATGTTGTTGGCCAGGGCGTAGAGGCGGAGCACCGTCTTCACCTTCTCGACGCCGCGCACCGTGAACTGGCGCAGGCCCCAGTTGCGGAAGCGGGCGTTGATCCATTCGCCCATGGCGCGCCGCGCGGTCGCCGGCCGCCCGTTCGCGTGCCGCCTTGATCCGCCGGTTGCTGGCGTCGGGATCGTCGTCCGTCTCGCGCTGCAGCTGCGCGACGACGCGACGCGCCTTGCGCAGCTCCTTATGCAGGTTGCTCTTGCGCCGGAACGAACCGGCGCCCGCCGCCGCGCGCACCCGCACCCGCACCCCGTCCTGCACCACCTCGTGCAGGTTGACCACCCCGGCCAGCGCCAATCCTGCCGCCGACTGCACCAGAAGGCCGTCCAGAACCGCGCCGTGCGCCGTCCGGAAGTCCGCCAGGCCGTGGTAGTTGACGCTCACCCCGCCGCACAGCCAGCGATAGGCCACATGGCTCTCGCACAGCCGCGCCAAAGCCCGCGCGCTGCCAACCCCGTCCGCCGTCGCGTACAGCCAAAGTGCCAGCATCAGGTGCGGATCGACCGGTGCCTGGCCAACCGTATGCTCGCGCGCCGCGATCCGCTCCTCCAACGCGCCGAGATCAAGCCCGGCCACGTAGCTCCAGATCACCCGAACCGGATGCCCAGCTTCGAGCAAGCTGTCCAGGTCGACCGTCTGCCAACCAAGCTGATCGCGAACCGGCGACTGCATCCGTGCCTTGCCCCGGCCCTTCGCCTCACGCCCCGCCGTCTCAGGCCGATCGCCGAACAATTCAGGTCGCGACATGATCCCTCCTGGGCAGTTGCTTCACCGCCAAGCGAATCACCACGCAACACCAGGCGCAATGTAAAACCTTTGCGCCACGACAAAGATTCACAAACTCTCAGGATGAGGAATCCAATAAAAACCACCTCATCCTGAGGAGCCCCGCAGGGGCGTCTCGAAGGATGGGCAACCGCCGTGGCGCTGGCCTCACCCCGCCTTGCGCAACCTCGCTTCTTCCAACGCCCGATGCGCCTCGATGGCGGCTTTTTGTTCGGCGGTCTGGATGTCGTTGCCGATGGTGACGCGGCGCATGTCGCGCACCTCTTCGCGGTCGTATTCGCGACCGCGGTGCATGACGCAGCGGTTGTCCCAGATGACGAAGTCGGCGACCCGCCAGTTGTGGCTATAGGTGAACTCGGGCTGGGTGGCCTGTTCCATCAGGTCGTGCAGCAGCATGCGCCCGTCCGGCACGGTCAGGCCTTCGACCTCGCCGGCGTGGGCGGCTAAGAACAGGGTCTTGCGCCCGGAGCCGGGGTGGACCTGGACGATGGGCTTGGCCTCGGGCTTGTTCAGCTCGCGTTCGTTGGCGGCGAAATCGTCGAAGCCCAGTTTCTCGCGCGAGAATTTCTGCGAATGCAGCGCCGCCAGGTTCTCGATGCGGGCCTTTAGGCGCGGGCTGAGCGCATCGTAAGCGGCGCGCATGTCGGCGAATTGGGTCTGTCCGCCCCAGGAGGGGATGACGCGGGCGTTGAGCATGGAATACTTGGCCGTCACCGGCTTGTAGCTGCTGTCGGAATGCCACATGCGGCTGGCCAGGGACGACATGAACTTGCGGTTGTCGGCGGCGAGCACGCGGCCTTCGTGATCGATGTTGGAAATGTCCGACAGGCGGTTGTCGAAGCGCAGCTTACGGTCCGGGTTGACCGAACTGCGGCTGACCTCGAGGCGGCCGAACTTCTGGCCGAAGGCAAGCTGGTCGTCGTCGCCGAACGGCTGGTCGTGAAAGACCATGACGGCATATTTATCCATCGCCGTTTCGATGGCCTTGACCAGGGCCGCATCGGCCTGGCGCAGGTCGAGGGGGCCGACGGCCTCGCCGACGAAAGCCGGGCGCTTCGGGTCGATCGGGCGGACGTTCAACGTTTGCGTTGCCATGTCGGAAGCCTCCTGTCGATCTCGTCTGTCACCACGAGCGGTCGCCGCCGCCCCTGGCCGTTACGATAACCCCGGCGGGGTGCGCCGGACAATGGGTTGCGGTGGCCCATCCTTCGAGACAGCCGCTGACGCGGCTTCCTCAGGATGAGGACGTTTTTTTTCCTCATCCTGAGGAGCCCCGCAGGGCGTCTCGAAGGACGGCAAGGACCGCAGCACTCGCCCATCCTTCGAGACGGCGCTGCGTGCCTCCTCAGGATGAGGAAATAAAAAGCAACCTCATCCTGAGGAGCCCCGCAGGGGCGTCTCGAAGGATGGGCCAGTGCCGCATTCGCACCTAGCGCCATCCACCGCCGCCGCGCTACCGTCGCGGCGGAACCGGGAGGACGCCGCCATGAAGATCACCGCCATCCGCACGCATCACCTGCGCATCCCTTACGATGCCGGGCCGGCGTTGTTTCGGTTCGGGGTCGCGGCGCAGCCGGCGTTGGATACGGTGCTGGTCGAGGTCGCCACCGATGCCGGCTTGACCGGCTGGGGCGATGCCTTCGGTTATGCCTCGCCGCGGACCACGGCGATGGCGGTCGGCGAAATGATCGCGCCGCAGGCGGTCGGGCACGAAGCGCCGGAGGCGGCGGCCATCCCCGCCTTCATGGAACGCATCCAGCGCGCGCTGCACATCTTCGGGCGTTACGGCATCACGATGTTCGCCATCTCCGGCCTCGACATCGCCTTGTGGGACCTGGCGGCCAAGGCGCGCGGCGTGCCGCTGCATCGCTTGCTCGGCACGCAAAAGCGGAGCCGGATTCCGGCTTACGCCAGCCTGCTTCGGATCGGCGATGCGGCCCGTGTCGGCGAACAGGCGGCAGCCGCCGTCGGGCGCGGCTATCGGGCGGTGAAGCTGCACGAGACGACGCTACCCGCCGTGTTCGCGGCGCGCGCGGCCATCGGGCCCGATGTGGCGCTGATGGTTGACATGAACTGTCCGCTCGACCGCGACGGGGCCATCGCCTTCGCCCAGGCCTGCCAGGACGCCCGGCCGAAGTGGATCGAGGAGCCGGTGTGGCCGCCGGAGGATGTCGCGAGCCTCGCCGCCGTGCGCACCCTGGGCGGCGTGCCGGTGGCGGCCGGCGAGAACGCCTGCACCGTCCATCAGTTCCACCAGATGATGACGGCCGGCGCGGTCAGCTTCGCCCAGCCTTCCGTCATCAAGGTCGGCGGCATCAGCGAATTCATCGCGGTGGCGGCGCTGGCCGACCGCCTGGGCGTGGCGCTGGCGCCGCATTCGCCCTATTTCGGACCGGGCTTCCTGGCCACCTTGCAGCTGCTGTCGCTGCGCGACGACGCCAGCCTGGTCGAGGTCTTCTACATGCAGCGCGAAGCCTGCCTGTGGGGCCGCCGCATCGAAGCCGACGCCAGCGGCCACGTCGCCGTCCCCGACGGCCCGGGCCTCGGCTGGGAGCCCGACCGGGCGGTGATGGAAAAGTATCGGGTGGGGTGAGGCGGCGGGGAGGGCGGCTCAGGCCGCCGGCCCATTCCCGCCAAGGTCCGCGACATCTTCGGTTCGGATCAGCACGCCGCCGGACTCTTCGACCGGCCGGAATAGGTACTTGGTGCGTGCTAGGCGCTCTATGGCCGAACGCCGGTCGCGGAAGACGCGCAGCAGGCCTTCCCGATCCATGCCGTCGGCACCGAAATGGTCTTCGAGTGCCTCGCGGCTGATCGCGCAGCGAACGTCGGTCGCCGCTGCTCGACCGAGAAACGTCACAATGTCGCGGTCTGTATCGTAGCGCGCCAGCAGTGCGGCGAAGCTCAGGTCGAGCCCCGGCACGACCGAGCGCGGCGCCGCGACGGTTGCCAGCGTGCGGTCGCGCACCTGGGCATCGATCAGCCCCAAACCTTCGCCCATCAGCCGGCGCCACGCATCGCCACGGCCGAGAGCCTCCTGCCATGCCGCGCGCAGCAGGTCCGGGCGCTTGCGGGTCAAGGCATCGAGCAGGGCCCGCGCCTGCTGAATATCCTTTTCCGTCTTTGCCGCGCCTGCCTGACGACGGCGCGCGACGATCAGTTTGTGCAGGGCGTAACGCTGCGGGGCGGGGACACGAATATAGATGCCGGCGCCGTGGAGCAGCACCGCCGGCTCGGGCTCATGAATAAGAAAATCCAGGAAGCGGAGTTGCTGCGCGTCGGTGCCCAAGGCCGGTGGCGCCGCTGGCGCATCGGTATTCGGGCCTTGGTTCGGCGTCAGGAAGTCGACGCGGATACCCGTCGCCGCTTGATAGGTTGCAGCGCGGCGCGGATCGTGCAAGTGCGGGATCGGCCGAAAGGTCGCGTCAACCTGTGTCAGGACATCCGCCATGGCGGATGTCCTGTCCTCGACGGCAATCGAGACGTTGGCGAATTGGGCGATGTCGATGTCGCCGGTTTGCAGGGTGCCGGCGGCAAGTCTCACGCCCAGCATGGCAGCATAGGTCTGATAGGCCACAGTGCCGATGAGCACGCCGCGCAGGCGGAAAACCCCTGCTGCCGCCAGGGCCTCCACGACACGGCCGATGTCCGGCAATGGCTGCGGCAAATGCGCCGTGCGCACGAGCAGGGAGACGAGCGTCCGGCGGTCCTGGTGGACCTGCCGTGCCGCCTTGTGTCGCGCGATGCGTTCCAGCAATTCGTGCGTTTCGGGGCCGACGTAACGCTGCTTGCGGGACCCGCCTTCGGCTACCTGAAAGTACCAGTAGCGCCGTCCCCGCTGGGTTTTCGCCGTAAAGGAACCTTCCTCCGGGAAAGCCTCGGCAAAGGCGTCCAAGCCGCAGCGTTCCAGCAGTTCTGCATAAGCCGTCTGCAACGTCAGGGAGATGTCGGCGGTCATTTTTGATATTATACTCACTTTGCGACTTGAGGATAATATCGTCAGGTGGCACGACCTGGCAAGAATAATATACTCAACACGCTGTAAGAGTATATTATATCCTCCACCGTCCCCATCCCCTTCTATCGCCGGTTGCGATCTGGATCAAAGCCGGGCTGGTGTGGCCCCGCTACGGTGGGCTTGCTTCCCTCCCGCAAGACCAGACTTAAGCGGCCGCCGCGATGGCGGCTTTTTTGGTCTTCTCCCGGTTGGCTTGGCGCTGTCGAGGGCTGTTCCGCCGCCGCTGGCGGCTGTGCTAGGTTGGCCGGAATGGGGCAACGCACTTAACGGGAGGTAACGAACATGGCCTACGAAGGCATGATTGCGGAAAGCACCGCCATCCGTGGCGACAAGGGCGATGCGATCGCGGCCTATGTGGCCAGGCCCTTGGGCGCCGGGCCGTTTCCCGGCATGGTGCTGATCCATCACGCGCCGGGCTGGGGCGAATTCTATCGCGAGCTGACGCGCAAGTTCGCCCATCACGGCTATGCCACCATCAGCCACAGCATCTTCCACCGTGCCGGCCAGGGCGATCCCGACGACGTGGCGGCCAAGGTGCGGGCCCAGGGCGGCGTGCCCGACGCCCAGGTCATCGGCGACACCGAAGGCGCGGTGCAATGGCTGCGCATGCAGCCCTGGCACAATGGCAAGGTCGGCGTGTTCGGCACCTGCTCGGGCGGACGGCAGACCTTTCTCTACGCCTGTCACACCAAGAGCATCGACGCGGCCATCGAATGTTGGGGCGGGCGCGTGGTGATGAGCCAGGAGGAGCTGAACGACAAGCAGCCGACATCGCCCATCGACTTCACCAAGAACCTGTCGTGCCCGCTGTTGGGGCTGTTCGGCAACGAAGACCGGGCGCCCTCGCCCGAGCAGGTCAACCAGCACGAGGCCGAACTGAAGAAGCACAAGAAGAATTACGAATTCCACCGCTACGACGGCGCCGGCCACGGCTTTTTCTATTACCACCGGCCGATGTATCGGATGGAACAGGCGCAGGACGGCTGGCAGAAGGTGTTCGCCTTCCTGGCCAAGCACCTGGCGAAATAGCCGCCCCGCGAAAGGCGACGCCATGTGCACCTCGATCGTCGAGATCGTCGCCGCCGACGGCGCCGGCAAGCGCGGCGACGACTGGTTCGACCTGACCCACGCGGTGGTCTCCTACGACCACCCGCACCACGCCCTGCTGGAAGAAGCCATCGTCATCGACTTCGTCAACCAGTCGATGGGGCCGGGGGCGCGGGCGGCGGTGGAACTGACCCTGGACGCGGCCAAGGCGCTGGCCGGGGCGCTGGAGAGGGCGATTGCGCAGGCGGAGGTGGAGGAGGCGGGGCGGGTTAGGGGAGGATGAGAGATTGACCGGTTGGAACGCCGGCTTATCGCTGACGGCGCGCATACACGTAGTTGGCTCGCCATGTTGAAAGCAATAGATCAGGCTACTGAACAGGCGGTTGTTCGGGCTGGGGCGCTGCAGTCTCCTTCGGGCGAGCGCGTGCCCAGATTGCAGATACAAAGTCGCGAGCTTCCTTGAGTTCGGGATCGGCTTCCAAAAGGCGTTCCTCCAGAACCTTGGCAACGAAGCCTGGGCCGTGTCCGCCGTCTATGCTCCGGCAGAATCCTTCCAATTCCCCCACCGGGACAATCCAAAGGCCGACCCCTGCGCACTTCTCAACAAGATCATCGAAGTGCCTGACCGTCTGTCCACCGGAAAGAGCGGATCGACCGGCGCGTTTCACATCGTCCCAGGGGGACAGCGTCTTGAAAATGAGCTTGATCTCAGTCTCAGAAATCTTGGGAAAGTCACCGGTTCCGCTGACGCCGGTCAGCGTATCGCGGATTGAGCTTGCGACCTGCTCGGCGTTCAACGGCGGACGCCTTTGCTCGACTGAATTCTTGATCGCCTGGAAATGACCGTCGACCTGCGACCAATCTCC
>CAMCUA010000112.1 GCA_945878455.1 Asaia bogorensis
AGCCTCGGTTACCGGCCACCGGCCCCGGAAACCGCGACGCCGCCATTGCCGCCTTCCGGTTCCGCTTCGCTCCACCTACAGCCGGCAATGGCCAGGGAGGAAGCAATGCACTAACATTCAACCCGGACCACCTAATGGGGGCCGATCAACGGCTTTCCGGATTCTTGGAGTTGGCAGAGCCACGCATCGATGTGACTGTGGCTGTCGGTGCCGATAGCGCACGCGCGGCGCTGGCATCCACGTCGTGGGATGCCATTGTCATTGCCCATACCATAGCGCCCATGTCGGTGCCTGACGTTGTCGCTCACGCGCGCCAGAATGGCAACATACCGGTGATCGTCGTCGCCAAGAAGGTCAAGGCCGATGGTACCGTCGCCCTGATCCGGGCCGGCGCCGCCGATGTCGTCGAATGGGACTCGCCCGGACGCCTTGAACAGGCCGTGCTCGAAGCCGTGGGTCAACGCCAGCAAGGCGATGTCGTCACCGACGCGCAACCCGGTAAGGACGATGTGGCGACAGCCGTATTCGTCGCCGCCAGCGAAGGCATCATGGTGACCGATGCCGACAATCGCATCATCGCCGTCAATGCCGAGTTCTCCAATATCACCGGTTATACGGCGAATGACGTACTCGGCCGCGATCCAGGTTTTCTGGCCTCCGACCGCCGCGACCCTGCCAGCGTCGCTAGTCTTTGGGCAGCATTGAAGAGCGAAGGACGCTGGTCGGGGGAACTTTGGAACCGGCGGCACAATGGTGAGGACTATCCCGTGTGGATGTCGATCTCGTGCTTTCGCGACCGAAGCGGCGGCATCACCAAGCACATCGCCATTTTTACCGACATCACGGAACGCAAGCGCGAAGAAGACCGCCTGCGCGAACAGGCGACCCATGACGTGCTGACCGGCCTGCCGAACCGTGGATTGTTTCACGACCGCGTGTTGCAGGCGGTTGCTTTGGCGCGACGGAATGGACGCCTGGCAGCCCTGCTGTTCGTCGATTTGGACGGATTTAAGAAAGTGAACGACAAATACGGTCATCGGACTGGCGATCTGTTGCTGGTCGGGGTGGCCAGTCGGCTGTCGAAGGCCATTCGCGAGTCCGATACGGCGGCGCGCCTGGGCGGCGACGAATTCGCCGTCGTGCTGAATGGCGTCAGCAGCCGTCTCGATATTATGCGCATTGCGCGCAAGCTCGCTGCCGATCTGCATCGACCCTATACGGTCGAAGGAAACGATGTCGCGGTGGGCGCAAGCATTGGCATTGCGATCTTTCCCGAGCACGCTCAGACCTCGGCCGAGCTGCTGGCTCTGGCGGACGCCGCCATGTATCGGCCGAAATCGCGGGCCAAGGGGGGTGGCAACGGTGCCCTCGTCGTTGCTCAAATTGTGGTACCCGGCCGGGCGGCCTGAGACCGCAGCATAACCACCTCGTTCATGCTATAGAATGCTCAGCCGGCCAGACCATCGGCGCCGGCAGCAGAGCGAGAAGCCCCCGCCCGATGTTCAAGAAAATACTGATCGCCAACCGTGGCGAAATCGCCTGTCGTATTGCGCGCACGGCACGTCGCCTTGGCATGAAGACGGTGGCCGTTTATTCCGAGGCGGATCGTGGGGCCGCCCATGTGCTGTCCGCAGACGAAGCTGTCTGCATCGGACCACCGCCCAGCGCCGATAGCTATCTCAACGTCAAGGCGTTGATCGCCGCCATCCGGGCGAAGGGGGCCGATGCGGTTCATCCCGGTTATGGCTTTCTGTCCGAGAACGCCGCCTTCGCGCGTCGATTGAAGCGCGAAGGGATCGTCTTTATCGGCCCGCCGCCGAAGGCCATCGAGGCGATGGGTGACAAGATCGAATCGAAGCGGTTGGCGGCGCGTGTCGGAGTCAGCACGATCCCCGGTCATGACGGTGCCGTCGACGATGCCCGCCAGGCCGTGACCATCGCGCGGCGCATCGGCTATCCGGTCATGCTCAAGGCCTCCGCCGGTGGCGGTGGCAAGGGCATGCGCGTTGCCCATGACGATGCCGAAGTGCGCGATGGCTATGCCGCGGCCCGCCGCGAAGCCAAATCGAGCTTCGGCGATGACCGGCTGTTGATCGAAAAGTTCATCGAGGAACCACGCCACATCGAAATTCAGGTGTTGGCCGACACCCACGGCAACACGGTCTATCTCGGCGAACGGGAATGTTCGATCCAACGCCGCCACCAAAAGGTCATCGAGGAAGCACCGTCGCCATTCCTCGACGATGCAACCCGCCAGGCAATGGGGGAGCAGGCCGTGGCCCTCGCCCGCGCTGTCGGCTACACCTCGGCGGGCACGGTCGAGTTCATCGTCGATGCCAAACGCAACTTCTATTTCCTGGAGATGAACACCCGGCTGCAGGTGGAACATCCCGTCACCGAGTGCGTCACTGGCCTCGATCTGGTCGAAGAAATGATCCGCATCGCGGCTGGCGAGCCGTTGCGTTTCAAGCAGCGAGACGTCCGCCTCGACGGCTGGGCCATCGAGGCACGGGTCTATGCGGAAGACCCATCGCGCGGCTTTCTGCCTTCTATCGGCCGCCTGGCGACCTACCGCCAACCTGACGCCAGCGACGGTATTCGCATCGATGCTGGTGTCGTCGAAGGCAGCGAGATCGGCGTCTTTTACGACCCGATGATGGCCAAGCTGATCGCCTCGGGCCGCGACCGGGAGGAGGCCATTGGACGTTTGGCAGATGCCCTCGATGCCTTCGTTATCGATGGCGTTGCCAGCAATTTGGCGTTTCTCGCCGCGCTGATCCGGCGCGAACGGTTCCGTGCCGGGCGTCTCACCACCGGTTTCATCGCTGAGGAATTTCCCGACGGTTTCGTTCCAGAAAAGGCTGAGATTGGCGGTCCTTTGGCTGTCGTTGCCGTGGCCGGAGCAGTCCATTGGGTCTATCAGTCGCGCGCCGCCGGCATTCCCGGTCAGGTCTCGGGCCACGAGCGCACAGTGCGCGCTACGTGGATCGTCAAGCTGCGCGGTATTTCCCATCGCATAGGGATCGACCCCGTCGAAGGCGGATGGGATATGACAGTGGACGGCCAGCCGCTTGCGTTGCGCAGTGATTGGCGCCTTGGCGATCGGCTGTTCCCGGCTACCATCGACGGCAAGTCCGCCGGTGTGTTCGGTATTGTGCGGCGCGGCATTGCCTATCGCATTGCGCACGCCGGTTGGATTGCCGATGCGGTGGTTCTATCGCCAGATGTCGCCGAACTGGCCAAGTACATGCTCGAGAAGCGCCTGGTCGATACCTCGCATCTGGTGGCCTCGCCGATGCCTGGCCTGCTGGTATCCTTGGCGGTCGTCCAGGGACAATTGGTTAAGGCTGGAGAGCCCCTGGCGGTGATCGAAGCGATGAAGATGGAAAATGTCCTGCGCGCCACGCGCGACGGCGTCATCGCCAAGCTGCATGTCAAGCCCGGCGAAAACCTGCGCGTCGATCAGCCGATCCTCGAATTCGAGACGCCAGCACGATGATGGGAACCAAGGCGACGGTCTGCCTCCGGGTGCGTATCGAAGGCCGGGTCCAAGGCGTGTTCTTTCGTGTCTGGACCGTCGAACAGGCTGTAGAACGCGGTCTGTCGGGCTGGGTGCGCAATCGCCGCGACAATAGCGTTGAGGCATTATTTTGCGGTGCGCAGGTGGCGGTGGACGATATGCTTGCCGCCTGCCGGCACGGACCGCCGAAAGCGTCCGTAACCGCGGTGATCGCCGAGCCCGCCGATCCACCTGATGTCTTAGGATTCCGGAAGCTGCCGACCCTTTAGAAGTTCTATTGCCGACACCTTTGGAGACTCTCCATGTTGCATCTCTCTGAATTGATGCGTTGTGCCCGTGGTGGCGGCCCACTTGTCGCGGCCGCCTTGACACTGTCGGGCTGCATGACCGAAGGCACCGGGCTCGGGCTCAACCTTGTGCCCGAGACGCAAGTCGAACAAATGGGGCTGGAAAGCTGGAAGGCGATACGCACCGAAACGCCTGTGTCACGCAACACCACCTATCAACAGGCGGCCCAGGATGTCGCCGGGCGCATCCTGCGTGCATCGGGTAAAAACCCACGCGAGTGGGAGGTGGTCGTCTTCGCCAGCCCCGAACCCAATGCGTTCGCCTTGCCTGGCAAGAAGATCGGTGTCTACGAAGGCATGTTCAATGTCGCCAACACGCCCGACAAGCTAGCCGCCGTCATCGGTCACGAGGTAGCCCATGTCGACGCCGCCCATGCCGCCGAACGGGTTAATACGCAAGTCGGCACGGAGATTGGTGTGCAGTTGATCGGCAACGTCTTGGGCGCCGTGACCTCCATACCGCCGGAAACCGCGCAGGCTTTGCTCGGCGCCGGTGCTACCTATGGCATTGCGCTACCCTATTCGCGCAATCAGGAATTGGAGGCCGACCGCATGGGGCTGCATTACATGGTGCAGGCGGGATATCGGCCTCAAGCCGCGGTCGAACTGTGGCAAGCCATGAGCAGGCTCGGTAACAGCCAGCCGACGCTGCTGTCGACCCACCCGGCGCCAGAAGAGCGCATCGCCGAACTCGAGCGGCTGATCCCCGAGGTTTTGGCCGGCCGGCGTTAGATCGTCGACGCTTCGGCCGTCCGCAGGGGTGCGTGGAAGGTCGCTGTAAAGGCCTGCCGAAGCGCCGCATCCACCTCGTGCAGGGAGCGGTCAATGCCGAGGTCCTGCAGGCTGGTCACGCCATGTCCGGCGATGCCGCAGGGTACGATACCGGCGAAATGGGACAGATCGGGGGCGACGTTGAGAGATACCCCATGATAGCTCACCCAGCGGCGAACGCGCACGCCGATGGCGGCGATCTTGTTTTCGCAGCCGTCGTCGCGAACCACCCAGATGCCGACTCGGCCGGCCCGTCGTTCGCCGTGCACGCCCAGTGTAGCCAGCGTCGCGATCAGCCAGGATTCCAGGTCACGCACAAAGGCCCTGACATCGGCGTCGCGCCGCTGCAGATCGAGCATGACATAGGCAACCCGCTGGCCGGGGCCATGATAGGTATATTGGCCGCCACGTCCCGTGCGGTGGACTGGAAAGCGCGCCGCATCGAGCAGGTCGGCGTTGCGGGCGGTGGTTCCTGCCGTATACAGGGCCGGATGTTCCAGCAACCAGACGGCTTCCGCCTCGCTGCCGGCCCGGATGGCGGCGACGCGGCGTTCCATTTCCGCCACGGCCTCTGGATAGGCCACGGGCGTATGGCTAACCAGCCAGGAAACACCGTGCATATCGTTCGGTTGCATGGGCCCGCGCCTTACCTTGCTATCGTTCTGGGGATTTGCTATGTCCCGCGCCAAGGTAACGATAACTTTCGTCGTTGTGGCAAGGGACTTAGCGGTCGTGGCGGAACTGGTAGACGCGCAGCGTTGAGGTCGCTGTGGGGGAAACCCCGTGGAAGTTCGAGTCTTCTCGACCGCACCAAGATCCCGAAGCCCGTCGCCTCCGCGGCGGGCTTCAGTGCATTGTGGGGGTGGCGGCGTAGTGGCCCGTCCTGGATGGACCGGAGGCACGCCGCGTTTCGGGAGTATGCCAGCGTGAGCGAAGCCCCACTCTCGAGCCAGCCATCGTCCGATGGCGATCTACTGCATCAACTCGAAGCCGATCGCATCGAATCGATCCTGGATGCCCTGCACGGCGGTCAGGAGGCGCGGGTTCGGGGCCTGGTGACGCTGCTGCATGCCGCCGACATCGCCGACATATTCGAACGCCTGAGTCCTGCCGACCGCGAACGGCTGATCGATGTCGTCGGCCGGCACCTGCCGCCCGATGTCTTGAGCGAGTTGGACGAAACCGTCCGTGAAGACATTATCGAACGGCTGGGCGCCAAGGAAGTAGCGGCCGTCGTCGCCGAACTCGACAGCGACGACGCCGTGCAGGTCATCGAGGAACTAGACGAGCCCGAGCGACGCGAAATTCTCGATGCCATGCCGGTTGCCGACCGGGCGCTCATCGAGGAAGCGCTCACCTTCCCCGAGGATAGCGCCGGGCGGCTGATGCAGCGCGAAGTGGTGACCGTCGCAGCGTATTGGACGGTCGGCCAGACCATCGACTTCCTGCGCCAAAGCGCCGAGGAAGATGCCGACCGCCTGCCCGAAACCTTCTATGACATTGTTGTCGTCGATGCCATGTTCCGGCCGGTCGGCACCATCCCGCTCAGTCACTTGCTGCGTTCGCGCCGTCCGGTTTGCGTGACCGATATCATGTCGACGGATATGCATGTCATACCTGCCATCATGGACCAGGAAGACATCGCCTTTCTGTTCCGCCAGCGCGACTTGGTGTCCGCTCCCGTGATCAATGAAAGCGGCCGTTTGGTCGGCATCATAACCATCGACGACGTCGTCGACGTCATGCAGGAGGAGCATGAGGAAGACATCATGTTGCTGGGCGGCGTGCAGGAAAGCGACTTCTATTCCGCCGCCTTGCAAACGACGGGCCTGCGTTTCAAATGGCTGGCGGTCAACCTGTTTACGGCCAGCTTGGGCGCTATGGTGATCAATCTGTTTTCGGAAACCATTGCCCAAGTGGTGGCCTTGGCCGTGTTGATGCCCATTGTCGCATCCATGGGAGGCAATGCCGGCACGCAGACCCTGACCGTCACCGTCCGGGCGCTGGCGACCAAGGAATTGACGCCGACCAACGCTTTGCGACTGGTTGGCAAGGAAACGCTGGTCGGCGGCCTCAACGGCGTGCTGCTGGCGATCCTGACCGGATTGGTCGCATGGTTGTGGTCCGGCAATCCGTCGATCGCTATGGCTATTGCCATGGCCATGGTCGCCAACCTGGTGATCGCCGGCCTGGCCGGCATAACCATCCCGCTGGCTCTCGAACGCATGGGCGCCGACCCGGCTGTCGCCTCTTCGGTCTTCTTGACCGCTGTCACCGATGTCGTCGGCTTCTTTACATTTCTTGGTCTTGCCACGTTAATTGTGCTGTAACGGTAGCGGTATCGTGTATGCGTCGGCAAGAAACCTGGACTTGGCATTTCGATAGTCCGGCATCGGCCATCTGGCCGGTGCTGGCCGATACCGCCCGCTTCAATGAAGCCGCGGCGCTACCTAAGCATGAAATCGAGGAAACGCCGGCGGCGGATGGTTCCGTGTCCTATGTCGGTCGTGCCAGCATGGGGCCTTTCTCTCTGGCCTGGGACGACCTTCCGGCGAATTGGGTGGAAGGTCGCTGGTTCCGGCATGAACGGCGTTTTCAAAACGGTCCCTTCCGTTCGATGATCGCCACCCTGCATTTGGTTCCCGAAGGTGGCGGTTCGCGCGGCGAATACACGACGGTCATCGAGACCGCGAATATGTTGGGCGATGCATTCGTCGCCCTTGGTTTCTTCGATAGAACCCGGCGCAAGTTCACCCGCCTTGCCGAGAACGCCCGCGATTTCGCGGCTGGGCGGCGCGAGGTTGCCTTCGACATGCCTCCTCCACACCTGCCCAGCGGCGCGCGCGAACGGGCCATGGATGCCGTCCGCCGGATCGATGCCGATCCTCTGGGGCACGGACTTGCGCGACGCCTTGCCGATTACGTGTTGCAAGGACAGGAGGTCGATCTATGGAGCATTCGGCCGCTGCGACTAGCCCGCCAATGGGGGATCCCCGATCGTCACGCCGTGGAGCTTTGCCTCGATGCTGTAAAACATGGCCTGCTGCTCTTGCGCTGGGACCTGCTCTGCCCGCGTTGCCAGGTCGGCAAAGAATCGGTGGCCTCCCTGGATCTGCTGCCCAAGGGTGCGCATTGTTCTTCGTGCAATATCGACTATGGCCGCGACTACACCAAGAACATCGAGCTTGTCTTTCTTCCGGCGCAGGCCATTCGGCCCATCGCCAGCGGCCAATACTGCCTGTACGGCCCGCTCAGCACCCCGCACGTCAAGGCGCAGCTCACGTTGCAACCGGGTGAGCGGCGCCAGGAGCCTGTCGACCTTGAGCATGGTGTCTACCGCCTTCGTACCATCGAACCCGGCGGTGAAGATATCGTCGATTGGAACGGTGAGGCGGGCTTTCCAGCCATCGTCGTCGACGGCGAGGCGGTGCGTGCCGGGGAGCCGTCGGCTCCGGGCATGCTCGACATGGAGAATCGCCATGATCGTCCCCGCACCGTGGTGCTGGAGGAGCGGGCATGGGCACGCGATGCCCTGACCGCCCATCGGGCGACGACGCTGCAGGCCTTCCGCGACCTGTTCAACGAGGAGGTTTTGCGGCCTGGCGACGATGTCGAGATCGATAGCGTCACCGTGATGTTTACTGACCTCAAGGGCTCGACAGCGCTTTACGACCGTATTGGTGAAACGGAGGCCTACGTTCTGGTTCGCGAGCACTACGCCATCATCGGAGCGGCCGTGCGCGAGTGCGATGGTGCCGTGGTCAAGACCATTGGCGACGCGGTGATGGCCAGTTTCTTCAATCCCGCCGACGCCTTTCGCTGCGGCGTGAGGGTTCAGGATGCTTTCGCCACATACAATGCGGTTACAGGGAAGGAACCGGTGATCGTCAAACTTGGCTTTCACACCGGGCGTTGCATCTCGGTGACCTTGAACAACCGGCTCGATTACTATGGTTCAACCGCCAATATGGCGGCCCGCCTCCAGGATCGCAGTCAAGGCGCCGATATGGTGCTCTCTCAGGCAGCGGCTGCGGACCCAGAGGTGGAGCCGCTGCCGGCCCTCTATACCCCTGTCGTCGAGCAAGCGATTCTCAAGGGCTTCGCCGAACCGGTGACGTACTATCGGGTGACTGCCGAAACCCTGGCCGAACGGCGCGGCCAGGTGCCGAAAAGCTGAGTGCCGCCGCAGGTCGGGTGGGTGGAAACATTTTCTTCGCGGAGGGCCGGATAGTCGATATTCTGCCGGCGACCCAATGGCTCCGGAGGCGACATTCGATGCCGCAATACAAAGGTTTCGCCAAGCTGACCGACAAGGAACGTCAAACGCTGTTCCAATCGATGCAGCCCCGTTCATTTGCTGCCGGCCATGAAATCATCACGCAGGGCGCTTTGCAGGGCACCATGTACCTGGTGGTCAAAGGTGAGTTGAAGGTGGAACGCCATCCGACGACGGATGCCGATGAACGCGAGTACGTCAAAGCATCGAATGCTGTGCTTATCGCCGAACTCGGACCGGGTCAGGTGATTGGCGAGATGTCCTTCCTCGATCGCGCTCCGGCCAGTGCTACGGTCACGGCGCTGACCGATATCGAAGTCCTGGCCATTGGCCGGGCCGAGATCGAACAGATCCGCGCTATGGACCAGACCTTTCCGGATCGTTTCTATCAGTGCCTGGCCATGTCGTTGGTCGAAAAATTGCGGGCAACCAGCCGGCGCCTGTCCTGATGCTACATTCGTCAGCGATAGCCTACTGCCAGATATCGACTCTCTCGTAACGGGGAAATTCGCCCGCACGGATGGCAGTTAAAACGTCGTTAAAGTCCTGGCCGCGCTGCCAGCACTCACCGGGATAGAACGTGGCCAAGCGGTTCTCTGTGAACAGACGGTCGCTGCGCAGCCGGTAGCTATCCCACAATATGTCCGGCCGCAGCACATCGCGATGGTTGAGGAAGCTGCGCAAAGCCGAGTCCATCGGCTTGGTATCGACACCGCACAGACGGGCAAAGGCTTCCGCCGCTGCTGCGTCGTCGGAGGCTTTTTCGAATTTTTCGCGCGGTACGACCGGGGGGCGTTCGTTGGCGGCCTGATAGAGGCGCTTGGCCCACATGCGCGGCGGCGATTCGCAGCCGCTCGACAGAAACGCTGTCAGCAGCAGGGCGATGGCCGTCAGCCGGGAAGGGGGCCACATTCCGGGTGCGGCACCGCTCAATAGTCTTCCGTTCCGATGCCGCCATGGTTGCGGATGATGTCGTCGACCACGGCATCCTCGTCGTCATCGAGTTCGAAGGCGAGGGCAAAACCGTCGTCGAGTGGCCGGGCGATGTGTCCGGTCAGCATCGCCAGGTTCTCGAAATGCAGTTCTACCAGACTTTCGTCGTCCAGCACGCCTTCCATCTGAACGGCGGCACCGCCGTGCGACACGTCCTTGATGCGACCGTTGTAGGAGGTATCGCGTTGAACGGCGCGCACAGGTTCGTCGATCGGCACGCGCCGATGCTTGCGGTTCTCGATGCCACTCTTGGTTTTTTCACGTTCTGGCACCGGCTGGATTCTCACGTCAAGTGCAACACCTGATGTTTTCAAGGAATG
>CAMCUA010000113.1 GCA_945878455.1 Asaia bogorensis
GGCCTCGCGCACTGACGGAATCCAGCTATCCAATCCCTGGCCATAGGGATCGAACGCCAGCGACACGGCACCCGGTGTGCGGCGGATGGCGGCCTCGGTCGCCGCCCGGCTGAGCCCCAGGCCGGAAATCACCACGGCGACGCGCGGCCATTTCGCCTGTTCGCTGCGCGGCTCGAATGGTCGCGCATAAATTTGCCCAGGCCGCCGCCCCTTGCTGTCGACCTTGGGTAGACGACCCGCCGGGTTATCCTCGATCAACGCAGCATCGGGAACCGGCGGCAAGGGACTGGAAGCCGGTGGCAGCGGCAGGCTGGAAAATGCCTGCGGCGCGATCGACGCCACCACGATGCCCGCCCCCGGCTCGTCTTCCGTGGCTGCAATGGTGTTGAGGGAACGCAGGGCTGGCGCCGGACTGGGTACTAGAGGACTGGGTACTAGAGGACTGGGCGCCCCGGTTTTGCTTTCGGCGGTTGCCAGCGCCGGGCTTGGCATGTTCGCGGGGCCACCGGCGGGAGGCGGCCCGTTGGCTCCTTGCGCAACAGACGATTGGGCCGCCGGTCCGCTTGGCAATGGCGGATGGGCACTATCAGCGGCTTGGACGGCAGGGGGCGAGGCCATCAGGCCATTCGCCGCGGCTTCTTGCGCAGCCAAACGGTTAAGGCCGCCGCCACGCGGCGGCTGTTGCGGAATGTCTGCCGCGAAGCGCGGTACACCGTCGCGCGCAGCCTCGGTCTCGCCCCCCTGCATCAGGCCAGCCAGCCACCAGCCGCCGAGCCCGATGGCGAGCAAACCGACCACCCCGGCAGCGATGGACAGCAGAGCACCTACCGATCGACGCCGGGGCGCGGGTTCGTTGTCCTTGGCAAGTTCTTCGTCGGAAAGCTGGGCCAGCAGGTTATCGATGCCGACATCGGGAAGTTCGGCGGCACTGTCGGCTGTACGCGGGTCCTGCCCCCGCGCGCCAGCAGGCTCTGTTGCCTCGTCCTCATCGTCGGGATCGTCGAGAATAACCGTGCGGGAGCGCTTCTCCTCGGGCAGATCGTCGTCGTCCATCCCTGCTTCGTCGTCGGCCACATCGTCAGCGGCCTTGCTGCGGCGGCCGAACATGCCGGAGCCTAGGTTAAAGGGAAGCTTCACCCGGTTCTCCACCGCGCCCGGCCGGTATCAGGAAAGCGTGCCTCCCGAAATCCGGCGCGGGCCACGATCCTTACTCCGGCGTCCGGTTGGAGTAGAGGGCGATGCCTTTCAGCAAGTCGAGGGCGCGGGCCAATTGGTAGTCCTCTTCTTCCGCCGCTGGCTTACCAGAGGCAGCCTCGCCCCCGCTTTCATCGACCGGCGGGCGATTGCCGCGGGCCGGAGGCGTTACCGCGGGTCCATCGGGATTGGACAGGGCGCCACGCAGATCCGACTCGCGCCGGCGGGCCTGCTGATCGGCCGATTCCAGATGCCCCTGCTCGACCACCAGATCAGGTTCTATCCCCTTGGCCTGGATGGAGCGGCCCGACGGCGTGAAATAGCGGGCCGTGGTCAGGCGAACGGCGCCGTGACCCGGGATCGGCCGGATGGTCTGTACCGACCCTTTACCGAATGTCGTGGTGCCCATGACGATGGCGCGGCGATGATCTTGCAGGGCACCGGCGACAATCTCCGAGGCCGAGGCAGAACCGCCGTTGACCAACACGACGATAGGCAGCCCCTTGGCAAGGTCGCCGGGGTTTGCATTGTAGCGCTCCGTGTCTTCAGCCTGCCGTGAACGGGTCGAAACGATCTCGCCCTTCTCCAGGAAGGCATCGGACACGGCGACAGCTTGGTTCAGCAAGCCGCCGGGGTTGTTGCGCAGGTCGAGCACGAAACCGCGCAACGCCTTGCCGTGATCCTTCTCCAGCTGAGCGACGGCGCGCTGCAGGCCCTGTTCGGTCTGCTCGGTGAACGAGGTGATACGGACATAGCCGACGCTGCCTTCCAGTCGGGAACGTACTGACTGAAGCTTGACCACGGCGCGGGTCAACGTAACGTCGAAGGCTTCACGGCCTTCGCGGCGCAGAGTCAGCTTGATGTCGGTGCCGACCGGACCGCGCATCTTTTCCACGGCATCATTCAAGGTCAAGCCCATCACCTGTTCGCCGTTGAGATGGGTGATGAAATCGCCGGGTTTAACGCCGGCGCGCGAAGCCGGGGTGTCGTCAATGGGCGAGACGACCTTGACCAAGCCGCGTTCCATCGTCACTTCGAGGCCGAGGCCACCGAACGAGCCCCGCGTCTGCGTCTGCATGTCGCGGAAGTTTTTGGAGTTGAGGTAGCTGGAATGCGGATCGAGCGAGGCCAGCATGCCGGTGATCGCAGCTTCGATCAGTTCTTCGTCGCTTGGCGATTCAACATAGTCGGAACGCACCTGTTCGAAGACATCGCCGAACAGATTCAGCAGACGATAGGTATCAGCGCTATTGGCCGCCGCGCCGGCCGTGGCCCCGGGTTTCGCTGCCGGAGCTTTCTCCTGACCCCAGGCAACCGGCGCCAACATCAATCCGACGAGAACCGCCGTTATCGAGATGCGATGATTCATCCGCTTATTTTCCCATTGCGCACCGCCAGCCATGGCAGCGGGTTTATCGGCTGTCCGTCGTGACGCAGTTCCACGTAGAGGATGGGCGGGTCAGCGGTTGGTAAGCCCATCACGCCGACCGGCTCTCCGGCCAGCACCCGCTGCCCAAGCGCAGCATCAATGCGGGCCATACCCGTCAACAAGCTATGATATCCCTCACCATGATCGATGATCAAGAGCAGGCCATAGCCACGGAAGATTCCAGCATAGGCGACCTGCCCGTCGTAAGGCGCCACGACTTGCGCCTCCCATCGGGTCCTGAGCGATATGCCTTTACGCGATAAGCCATTGTCGGTTGGTTCACCGAATTGCGCGACGATGTCACCGACAGCGGGAAACGGCAATCTGCCCCTGGCCTTGCTGATCGGCGGATGGTCTGAATCGGCGGGCCCTGGACGAATGCTCACCGTGCGGGGAGAACCTAACACCGCCCCACCCTGGTTACGCTCGACATCCAGTCTGGCCTGTTTCTGACCAGAACGGCGCGCTGGCACCTCGCCCTGACGCCGCTCCGCTTCCAAGCGATCCATCAGTTCCTTAAGGTCCTTGGCTTCGCCAGCCAAAGCCTGGGTCCGGGCGGATGCCCGTTCGTATTCGGCCACGGCAACGGCGCTTTCGCCTTCGCGTTTGACCAACAACGCCACCAGCCGCTGGCGGTCGCGTTCGAGGGCGCGCCCTGCTTCATCCCGTTCGAGCCGGCGGCGTTCCAGCGAGCGCCGCAGTTCGGTCAGGGAGTCGAGTTCGCTGCGCAGGCTGGCCGCCCGCTGTTCGATAGCCGGTACGGCGGCACGCAACAAGATGGCGCCCCTGACCATGTCGTCGGGCGAGATGGGCTGCACAATCAAGGCTTCGGGGGGATGGCGGGCGATGCGCTGCAAGGCCAGCAGCACCTGGGCGAAGCGCACTCGTTCGTTGCCGAGTGCCGTACGCCGCTGCTCGAGGGCGTTCGAGAGGCCGCCGATGTCGGCATCGAGGCGGGCGATATCGGCTTCGTGATTCTGAATGATGGCAGCCGCAGCCACCATGTCGCGACGCAGGGTCTGCGACTGCGAGCGCAGCTCCGTCGCACGGCGTTCCAGCCGGGCCGCTTCATCACGGCTGCGATCGAGCGCGCGTTCGGTTTCCTGCAACCGATTCGACGCATCCTGCGCCTCGGCGGCACCGAGACCGATAAGCGACACCAGCACGATGGCAAGCGGCCGTCGTGGAGCCAGGCACCGCTGGAGAGTACCCGCGAAACCCGGCCGGCGCCGCGTTGGGGCGTCGGCGCCAAGGTGCTTATTGTGCGGCGGCTGTCGCAAGATTGGCATCACGCAGCAGCGACCGGCCGGTCATTTCCGCCGGCAGGGCAAGCTGCATCAGTTGCAAAACGGTCGGCGCGATGTCGCAAAGGCGGCCGTCGCGCAAAATGACGCCGCGCGTGCCGTTGACCACGACGAACGGTACCCGGTTCAGGGTATGCGCGGTGTGCGGTTGTCCAGTTGCGGGATCGAACATCTGTTCGGCATTACCGTGGTCGGCGGTAATCAAGAGGACGCCGCCAGCCGCGACGATGGCCTTTTCCAGGCGCGCCAGGCAGGCATCGACCGCCTCCGCCGCCTGCTTTGCTGCCTCCAGTATGCCGGTGTGGCCGACCATATCGCCGTTGGCGTAGTTGACGACGATCAGATCGAAGCGACCGGCACCAATCGCCTCGACCAACCGGTCAGTCACTTCCGGTGCCGACATTTCAGGCTTCAGGTCGTAGGTCGCAACCTTAGGCGAGGGCACCAGGATGCGTTCTTCGCCGGCAAATTCGTTCTCGCGTCCGCCGTTCAGGAAAAACGTCACATGGGCGTACTTTTCCGTCTCGGCAATGCGCAGCTGACGCAGGCCGGCGCCGGCCACCACCGCACCCAAGACGTTGCTCAGATTTTCCGGCGGGAACATGGCCGGGAAATAGCGGTTAAGCGCATCGGAATATTCGACCAAACCCAGACAGGCCGCGAAAGCAATCTGGCGGCGCCGCTCAAATCCCCCAAATTCCGGATCGGCCAGCGCTTCGAGCAATTCACGGGCACGGTCGGCGCGGAAATTGCCCATCAGCAATCCGTCGCCATCGGCCATCCCGGCATAGTCGCCGATGGCGAGCGGAAGGACGAATTCGTCGCTTTTGTCGGCCCCATAGGAAACGGCAATCGCCGATGCCGGATCAGCCGCCCGGCCACCTTGGCCGAGCGCCATGGCTTCCCAGGCAGACGCCACCCGGTCCCAACGTTTGTCACGATCCATGGCGTAGTATCGCCCTATGACCGTGGCCATGCGGACGCGAGCGACGCCCTTCAGGCTAGCCAGAAATTCATCCATGTATCCGGCGGCCGAACGCGGCGGTGTGTCGCGGCCGTCGAGGAAGGCGTGGATGGCCACCGGCACGCCGGCTTCGGCCACGGCCCGCGCCAGCGCCGCCAGATGGCGGTGGTGCGAATGCACGCCGCCCGGCGACAACAGCCCCATCAGGTGGCAGGTGCCGCCGCTTTGCTTCAAAGCAGCGACGAAGCGCAGCAGCACCGCGTTGCGCGCCAGCGAGCCATCCGCCACCGCCCGATCAATGCGCGGCAGGTCCTGCATGACGATACGTCCGGCACCGATGTTCATGTGGCCGACTTCGGAATTGCCCATTTGTCCGTCGGGCAGGCCGACATCGCGGGCCGAGGCCTCCAGATGCGCCTGCGGGCATTCGGCCAGAAAGCGCATCCAGGTGGGCGCCCGGGCCAGGGCGATGGCGTTGTCGGCAGCGGCTTCCCGCGTCCCCCAGCCATCGAGAATGCAAAGCACGACGGGGCGCGGTCTAACAGCGGTGCGGTTTGTATCAGGGTGGCTTGCGGTCATGGCGCTTCATATCGGTTGATTGCGGAGGACGTCTTAAGGAATCAGTCGCGGTGGTACGGATGGCCGGCAAGAATACATTGAGCCCGGAAGAGCTGTTCGGCAAGCATGCCGCGCGCCAGCAGGTGCGGCCAGGTCATCGCACCCATCGACAGCACGATGTCGGCCTTGGCGCGAACTGTTTCGTCCAATCCGTCAGCGCCGCCAAAAGCGAAGCACAGACCCTGGCGTCCCTCCTCCAGCCAAGCGCCGATGCGCTTGGCCAGGCCAGGACTATCGAGACCCTTGCCAACGCCATCCATGGCGACCAGGACGGCGCCGCGCGGCACCTGTTCGAGCAAGCGGCCAGCCTCGCGGCGGCGGCGCTCGGCCCTGTCGCGGGAGCGATCCTCAGCCACCTCGCGCACCGTCAGGGTACCGGTTAGCCGTTTTGCGTAGTGATCGAACAACGCCGCTTCCGGACCGGCACGGGCGGCGCTTAACCGCCCGACGGCGACGATGGTCAAACGCAGGGTCGGCGGCATCGCGGCCGCGGCACCGTCAGGCGAAGGCTTCCGGGGCTTCGCCCGGTTCCACTGCGCCACGCACCCGGCGGGCGGCTTGACCCGGCCGGTCGGCACCGCCGGGAGCCCACATCTTTTCCAGATCGTAGAAAGACCGCACCTCAGGTCGGAAGAGGTGAACGATGATGTCGCCGCCGTCGATCAGCACCCAGTCGCCCTGGGTCACGCCTTCGATGGCGATCTTGCGAATGCCGGCCGCCTTGAGCCGTTCGCGCAGATGTTCGGCCATGGCGCCGACGTGACGTTGGGAAGTTCCGGTGCAGACGAGCATGTGATCGGCCATGCTGGACTTACCGGCGAGATCGATGACGACAATGTCCTGTGCCTTGTCGTCTTCCAATGACGTTACCACCAGATCGAGCAGCTTCGCTGCTACCGGTGGTCGTTGCCGGACCTTTGGTATGTTGCGCTCCTTCTATTCCGTTCGCGGTCGGACTACCCGTGCCACGTCCCCGCGGGCCGCCTGCGCCCGCGCCTTGCGTATCGCCGTTGCCGAAGCCGGATGCACCGGCGTGCGCAGAAACACCCAAGCCGGCAACCGCCTGCCAACCACGCGCCGCGCCGCGCTTTCCGAAGCCCGATGGGCGGCGAACCGCCGCGCCGCAATACTGGACAACGCCCTAAAAGAATAGGTTGGGCGAGCGAAAACCGCAATGGCTACGCGGCGAAATAGGCGGCGCCAGTCCTTCCAACGGTGCATTTCCGCCAGGATATCGGCGCCGGCGATCCAAACGAAGCGATGATCGGGAAAGCGGTCCTGCAGGGCAGCTACCGTATCGACCGTATAGCGGGTGCCCAATTCACGTTCGATATCGGTGACCGCGATGCGCGAATCCCGCGCCACGGCGCGGGCGCCTGCCAGCCGAACAGCGGCGGGGGCCATATCGCTGTCGGACTTCAAGGGGTTTTGCGGCGATACCAGCCACCACAGCTCGTCGAGCCCCAGCCGGTCGAGCGCCAGACGACTGATATGCAGGTGGCCTTCGTGGGCGGGATTGAACGACCCGCCGAGCAACCCGACCCGCCGGCGTCGGTCCGTTACGGTCGGCACTGCCCCGTCCCGCGCACCTTGTATTTGAAGGTGGTCAGTTGTTCAACGCCGACCGGGCCACGGGCGTGCAAGCGTCCCGTGGCAATGCCGATCTCGGCACCCATGCCGAACTCGCCGCCGTCGGCGAATTGGGTCGAGGCATTGACCATGACGATGGCGCTGTCGATGCGGTTGAGAAAGGCCTCGGCCGCCGCCGCATCCTCGGTAACGATGCATTCGGTATGACTGGAGCCATGCTCGGTGATATGAGCAATGGCGCCATCCAACCCATCGACGACGCGCACAGCGATGATCGAATCGAGAAATTCGGTGTCCCAGTCCGAAGGTGTCGCGGCAACAACCCGCGCATCGGCCGCCCGCGCCGCCGCATCGCCACGCACCTCGCAGCCAGCGGCGATGAGATCGCCGATCAGTCCAGCAAGCTGAGCGCTGGCAGCCTTGTCGACGAGCAGCGTTTCGGTGGCGCCGCAAACGCCGGTGCGCCGCATCTTGGCGTTGAGCACGATGGCGCGTGCCTTGGTCGGATCGGCGGCGGCGTGGACATAGGTATGGCAGTTGCCTTCGAGATGCTGAAAGGTCGGGATGCGCGTTTCTTCCAGCACCCGCTGGATCAGCGATTTGCCGCCGCGCGGCACGATGACGTCGATGTATTCGGCCAGCCGCAGCATGGCGCCGACCGCCGCGCGGTCCCGCGTTGGCACCAGTTGCAAGGCATCCTGCGGCAGACCGGCAGCGGACAGGCCGGCACGCAAGGCATCCATGATCGCCTGCGCCGACCGCAGGCTTTCCGAGCCGCCGCGCAGGATGGCCGCATTGCCGGCCTTGAGACACAGCGCGCCGGCATCGGCGGTAACGTTCGGACGGCTTTCGAAGATGATGCCGATGACGCCAAGCGGCGTGCGCACCCGCTCGATGAGCAAACCGTTCGGACGCTGCCAGCGGGCGAGAACCGTCCCGACCGGGTCGGGCAAGCCCGCGATCTCCTCGATGCCGCGCGCCATGGCCTCGACGCGGCCAGCATCCAAAGCCAGGCGGTCGATAAAGGCAGCGGAATGATCCTGTTGCCGGGCCGCAGCGACGTCTTCAGCCGAAGCCGCCAGTATCGCCGCTGCCTGCTGGCGCACGGCGGCAGCGGCGGCCCGCAGCGCCTTGTCCTTGACAGCGGCTGGCGTCATCGCCAGAACGCCCGCGGCCCGCTTGGCGCGGGCGCCGATATCGCACATCAGGCCGGCGATGTCGCCCTGGTTGTCGTTGGTCGGCTTTTCGGCGGCAAGGGGGCTGTTCATGGCAAAGCTCCCGGACTCAATCCATCGCCAGATCGTCGCGATGAATCATTTCCTCGCGTCCACGATAACCGAGCAAGGCTTCGATGTCCGCGCTTTTGTGCCCTTTGATGCGTTCGGCATCGCCCGCCGAATAGGCGCTGATGCCACGCGCCACCAGATTGCCGGCGCCGTCGCGGACGGTGACGGCGTCACCCCGCTCGAAGCCGCCGCTGACCGCGACAATACCGACGGGCAGCAGGCTTTTGCCGGCGCGCAGGGCCCGCAAGGCGCCATCGTCGATGACGACGCTGCCGGCCGGCTTCAGCGTGCCTGCGATCCAGCGTTTTCGCGCCGCCATCGGATTGGCCTGGGGCAGGAACCAGGTGCAGGGATCGCCGCGCTCGATGCGCGATAGCGGCCGGTTGCCGGTGCCGTCGGTCAAGACCATGCGGCAGCCGGCGCCCAGGCAGATGCGCGCCGCCGCCAGCTTGGTGACCATGCCGCCGGAACCGACGTTGCTGCCAACGCCGCCGGCCATCGCTTCGATATCGGCGGTCACTTCGGTGACTTCGGGGATCAACCGCGCCTCGGGATCGCGACGCGGGTCGGCGGTGTGAAAGCCGCCGACGTCGGACAGCAGGATCAATGTGTCGGCGCTGACCATGGCCGCCACCCGGGCGGCCAAACGATCATTGTCGCCGAAGCGGATTTCGTCGGTCGCCACCGTGTCATTTTCATTGATCAGCGGCACGGCGCCGAGATCGAGCAGGGTGCTCAGCGTGTTGCGGGCGTTCAGGTAGCGCCGCCGATTTTCGCTGTCGTCCAGCGTCAGCAAGACCTGGGCAACCGTCATGCCGACCTTGGCCAAGGCTTCCTGATAGGCATGAGCCAGACGCACCATGCCGGTCGCCGCCGCAGCCTGTTTTTCCTCCAGCCGGATGTCGCCGTCAGCGAAACCCAGATGCCGCCGGCCGATGGCAATGGCCCCGGAAGACACGACGATCACCTGTTGCCCGCGCGCGCGGCAGGCCGCGAGATCGTGGACCAATCCGGTGAGCCAACGCCGGCGCACGGTGCCGCGCACCTTGTCGGCCAACAACGACGAGCCGACCTTGATGACGATGCGCCGGGCGGCCAACAGGTGTTTGCGGCTGACCTCGGCCCTATCGCCCGCCGCCGCTTTCGATCCGGAACGGCGCAGTGTCAGGGCACGTACTCCCGCGACGCGGATGAAGCCTCCGCTTCGCCGCGACTCTCTTGCACCATGGCGTATAGCCGGTGCAAGACGGCCTGCACGCCTTCGCCGCTGGCGCCGGACAGCTCCAACACGGGGCCGCCACTCGCCCCGACCAATGCGGCCATTCGTTCCGTGCGTAGCTCGGGCGATAAGGCATCCACCTTATTGAGAGCGACAAGTTCGGCCTTGTTCTCCAAGCCCGCGCCGTAGGATTCCAATTCGTGGCGCACGGTGCGATAGGCAGCGGCCACGTCCTCGCCGCTGCCGTCGACCAAATGCAAGAGCGCGCCGCAGCGCTCCAGATGACCGAGAAAGCGGTCGCCGAGACCGGCGCCTTCGTGAGCGCCCTCGATCAGGCCGGGAATGTCGGCAATGACCATTTCGTCATCGCCAATGCCGACGACGCCCAGATGGGGATGCAGCGTGGTGAAGGGGTAATCGGCGATCTTCGGCCGAGCCCGCGACACGGCGGCCAGAAACGTCGACTTCCCGGCGTTGGGCAGCCCGACCAGACCGACATCGGCGATCAGCTTGAGCCGCAGCCAGATCCAACGCTCCTTACCCGGATAGCCGGGATGGGAGCGGCGCGGCGATTGATTGGTCGATGTCTTGAAGTGCGCGTTGCCAAAACC
>CAMCUA010000114.1 GCA_945878455.1 Asaia bogorensis
CGCAGGCATGGCTGACCGAAACGCTCGGCCGCATCGCCGACCACAAAATCAATCGGATCGACGAACTCCTGCCCTGGCGTTACGCTGCCAAGGCAGCGTAACTGGCCGGCCGGCCTATCCGCCAGAGCAGCTTCACCGGACGGTTACCGTGTATCGGAAGATCGGGAAGCTCCACCAACCGCTTGACGACCAGGGGCGAGGCACGACGGTTGCCAACTTTGATAAACCGGTCGCCGCATTGAACGGATGATTTGTGTGCCATGTTGCTGCGCGCTTTCCAAATGGTCTCAGCGGGAGTCCACATCACTGCTTTATGTGACGTTGCTTTCTGAAATCTAAATAAAGAACAAATAAATACATACTATACGGATGGATGAATCGGCGAATTGCCGGAACCTGCTCAAGAAAAGAAAAAAAACGGCGCGGTGATGGCCGCGCCGTTTAATAAAGCCGGGGACACACTTCCGGCTGGATACAATAATTATTTCCGGGCGACGATGGGGACGAATTCGCGCTGAGTGTTACCCACGTAGAGCTGGCGCGGACGGCCAATGCGTTGTGCCGGATCCTCGATCATTTCATTCCATTGGGCGACCCAGCCAACCGTGCGTGCCACGGCGAACAAGGCCGTGAACATCGACGTCGGAATACCCATGGCGCGGAAGATAATGCCAGAATAGAAGTCGACGTTGGGATACAGCTTCTTTTCGATGAAGTAATCGTCTTTCAGGGCGATATGTTCCAATTCCATGGCTATGTCGAGCAGGGGCTCATCCTTGATGCCCAGTTCTGCCAAAACCTCGTGGCAGGTTTGCTGCATCATGCGGGCGCGTGGGTCATGGTTCTTATAGACGCGATGACCAAATCCCATGAGGCGGAAAGCGTCGTCCTTGTTCTTGGCCTTGTCGACGAATTCGCGGATGCGGTTCGTGCTGCCGATTTCCTGCAACATGTTCAGCACGGCCTCATTCGCGCCGCCATGCGCCGGTCCCCAAAGGGAGGCGATGCCGGCCGCGATGCAGGCATAAGGATTGGCGCCGCTGGATCCGGCCAGACGCACCGTTGACGTTGATGCATTCTGTTCGTGATCGGCATGCAGAATCAGAATGCGATCCATGGCACGAGAGAGGACGGGACTCACCTCATATTTCTCGCACGGGGTCGCAAACATCATGTGCAGAAAATTCTCTGCATAGGTCAGATCGTTACGTGGATAAACAAAGGGTTGACCAATGGAATACTTATACGCATTGGCTGCGATGGTCGGCATTTTGGCGATCAGGCGGAACGACGCGATCATGCGATGGCGCGGGTTCGCGATGTCCATGTCGTCGTGATAGAAGGCCGATAGCGCGCCGACAACGCCGCACATGACGGCCATCGGATGGGCATCCCGGCGGAAGCCACGGTAGAAGGAATTGATCTGTTCGTGCAGCATGGTGTGGTAGGTCACATCGTGCACGAACTTGGCTTTCTGCGCGGCGGTCGGCAGTTCCCCGTAGAGGATGAGATAGGATATCTCGAGGTGATCGGCGTGTTGGACCAGCTGGTCGATAGGGTAGCCCCGGTAGAGAAGGATGCCTTCGTCGCCGTCGATGAAGGTGATTTTGGAATCGCAACTGCCCGTCGAACCGTAACCGGGGTCGAAGGTGAAGTGACCGGTGTCGGCATATAGCTTGCGCATGTCGATCACATCCGGCCCCACAGTGGCCTTCATTACCGGCAGCGTATAGGCCTTGCCGGTTGAGTTGTCGGTTAGCGTGAACGTCTTGCCGCCGGTTGCAGGGGTCTTCATTCGCCATTTCCTCCAGTCAGGCTGCCGTTCCGGAATTGCCGGATTGCAGCATCAGGGGCTCGGGTGCCGTCGGACTCAGCCAGCCGCCGGCGCGTTCGATAGGGGGGGCGTCAAGACATCGTCGAGCCGCCCTATACTTTCCTCCTTACCCAGCACCTCCATGACCTCGAAGATGCTTGGCGACACGGTGCTACCTGTCAGTGCGACCCGTAGGGGTTGGGCGATCTGACCTAGCTTGACCCCGGCTGCCTCGGCGCAGCCGCGAATCGCGTTCTCGACAACGTGTTCGTTCCATTCTACCGCAGTTGCGAGATAACCGCGTACCCGTCGTAACAAATCCGACCCTTCTGAGGTCAGCGCTCGGGATGCTTTTTCCTCGATCAGGATCGGACGTGAGTGAACGTAAAATATTGAATTGTCAGCGAGTTCCGAAAGAGTTTTTGCCCGCTCTTTTAGTCCAATCATGCCCCTTATTAACCGATTTTGTGCATCTGCGGCAAGCCTTCCCTCCAACCGCGTCTGCAGGTGCGGAAGGATAAGCTGGGCCAAGCGGCCATTGTCAGCGTGGCGCATGTAGTGGGCGTTGAGACTATCTAAGCGAGCGAAGTCAAAGCGGGCGGGGGAGCGGCCGACAGCATCCAGCTCGAACCAGGCGATGGCCTGCTGGCGATCGATGATCTCTTCGTCGCCATGGCTCCAGCCGAGGCGGAGCAGATAATTGCAGACCGCCTCAGGCAGATAGCCCATGTCGCGATAGGCTTCGACCCCCAACGCGCCGTGGCGCTTCGACAGCTTGGCGCCGTCGGCTCCGTGGATCAGCGGAATATGGGCGAATGCCGGCGGGGCGAAGCCTAGCGCCGTGTAGAGTTGGTACTGGCGGAAAGCATTGGTGAGATGATCGTCGCCGCGGATGATGTGGGTCACCTTCATGTCGAGATCGTCGACGACGACGGCCAGCATATAGGTCGGCGTGCCGTCGGCTCGCAGCAGTACCATGTCGTCGAGCTGGCTGTTGTCGACCCGCACGCTACCTTGCACCAGATCGTCGATGATGGTCTCGCCGTCGCGCGGCGCCTTCAGGCGGATCACCGGATCGACACCCGCCGGGGCTTCCGATGGATCGCGGTCGCGCCATCGTCCGTCGTAGAGCAGCGAACGTCCCTCGCGCTTGGCCGCTTCCCGCATGGCGGCCAATTCTTCTTGGCTGCAATAACATCGATAGGCCTTGCCCTCTGCCAGCAGGCGGTGCGCCTCTTCGGCGTGCCGTTGGCGGCGGGCAAACTGGGAAATGGCCTCACCGTCCCAGTTCAGATCGAGCCACGACAGACCATCGAGGATGGCGGCGACCGCAGCGTCGGTCGAACGGGCGCGGTCGGTATCCTCGATGCGCAACAGGAATTTGCCACCATGATGACGGGCAAAAAGCCAATTGAACAAGGCCGTACGGGCGCCGCCGATATGCAGAAATCCGGTGGGCGAGGGGGCGAAGCGAGTGACAACCGTCATGGGATGATCTGCTAGACTGTGAGCGACAAACGTCTCCGGCAATGCCGGCGGCGGTTGGTTTAGCACATTCTTCCACGGACGGCGTGTCATGACGTTGGAGAAGGTCCAGGTCTTGCGCCACGGCATCGTCGCGTCGCTGCTGGCCGACAGCGACCGCTGGGTCTTGTGGTTTCCGGTTTTTCTCGGCATCGGCGTCGGCGGCTATTTCGGGCTGTCGTTCGAGCCGCCGCTGTGGATCGGCGCCGTGGCGGCGGGCATCGCGCTGGCCGTCGCTCGGTTTGGCCGGGGACGGGCCTGGCTCCTGACTACGGCCCTGGCCTTGGCTGCCGTTGGGCTCGGTTTCGCCACGGCTCAGATGCGTACGGCCTGGGTCTTCGCTCCGGTGCTGGAAAGCCGCTTGGGTCCGGTCGCGGTCAGTGGCCGTGCCGTGACGGTGACGACGTCGGAGACGGGACGGCGTGTCACACTCGATCGGCCGAGCATCGCCGGTCTCGCCGCCGAAAGGACGCCTGAGCGAGTGCGTATCGGCATCGGCGCGCGCGAGCCGGCCATCCAACCCGGCGACCGGTTGCGGGTGCGTGCCGTCCTGGCGCCGCCGCCCGGTCCAGCGATGCCTGGGACTTTCGACTTTCAACGGCAGTCCTATTTCGAACGCTTAGGCGCCGTCGGCTTTGCCACTGGCCGCCCGGTGTTGTTGCCCGCCCTGGTGGAGGATGCGGAAGGCATCGGCGATTGGCGCCTGGCCATCGAACGGCTGCGCCGCAGCATTGGCGAACGGACCTTGGCGGTAGTGCCGGGGGGCAATGGGGCGGTCGTCGCGGCACTGCTGACCGGCGATCGCAGCCCTATACCCAAAGCGGTACTCGACGATTTTCGCGATTCAGGCCTGGCCCACCTGCTGGCCATCTCCGGTCTGAACGTCGGTTTGGTGGCTGGCATACTGATGGTCTCGGTGCGCAGCCTGCTGGCCTTGGTGCCACGATTGGCGCTGCACTATCCAATCAAGAAGTGGGCGGCGGTTGTCGCCGTGACCGGGGCCTTCTTTTATACGCTGCTGGCCGGGGCGACGGTACCGACTGTCCGGTCCTTTCTGATGCTGGCCTTGATCCTGGTGGGCGTGCTGCTCGACCGCCGGGGCATTTCCATGCGGGTCGTCGCCTGGGCGGCGACGGTCATCCTGCTGTTCAGTCCGGAAAGCCTGTTCGGCGCCAGTTTCCAGATGTCGTTCGCCGCCGTTGTGGCGCTGATCGCCACCTATGAGGTCACGGCGGGACGGTTCCGCGCCGCCATCGGGGAAGCAGCCGGCCCGGCGCGACGGGCCGCCGTCTACATGGCCGGCGTGGTGCTGACCACCCTGGTCGGCAGCGCTGCGTCGGCGCCCTTTGCCATCTTCCATTTCAACAGCGTCGCCAACTACGGCCTGCTCGCCAACCTGGTGGCGGTGCCGTTGACAGCCCTGTGGATCATGCCCTGCGGCGTGCTCGCCATGCTGCTGATGCCCTTCGGTTGGGAAGCGGTGGGGTTGATCCCGATGGGTTGGGGCAACGGCATCGTGCTCGCCGTTGCCCAGGAGGTAGCGGCCTGGCCGGGGGCGGTGACCTTACTGCCGGGCCGGTATGGGCCATCGTCGCGGTGTCGCTGGGCGGACTGTGGCTGTGCCTGTGGCGGCGGGCCTGGCGCTGGCTGGGCGCTGCCGGCATGGCAGTGGGGATCGCCGCCATCGCCCTGGTCAGGCCGCCCGACATTCTCATCGACGGGCAGGGACGCTTGATGGCGACGCGCATGGCCGATGGTGCCATGACGGTATCGACGGCCCGCGGCGCGCGCTTCGAGCGCGATATCTGGCTGCGCCGGATCGGCCAGGAGGAGGCGGCGGTGTCCTGGGTGGTCGCCGGTGAGGCCAAGTCGGATGGGGCAGCGGCGAAGGCGCAGATGCTGTCCTGCGACCGGCAGGGCTGTCTGTACCGGGCCGGCGGCAAGAAGGTCGCCCTGGTCAGCCATCCGGCGGCGGTGGCCGAGGAATGTTGGGCGGCCGACGTGCTGATCGCGACACTGCCGGTGCGTGGCCGCTGCCCGGTGCCGGAGGTGGTCATCGACCGCTTCGACCTGTGGCGCGACGGCGCCCATGCGGTCTGGCTGGCGGATGGCGACATCCGGGTGGAGACGGCCAACGGGACGCGCGGACGGCGTCCCTGGGTGGCGCGCCCGCGAGCCGGGCCGGGGCCGATCAGTAGCGGCGCATGAGGCCGACGAGGCGGCCTTGAACCTTGACCCGGTCGGGGCCGAAGATGCGCGTTTCGAAGCGGGTGTTGGCGGGTTCGAGCGCGATGGAATTGCCCTTGCGGCGCAGGCGCTTCAGGGTCACTTCGTTGTCGTCGACCAGGGCGACGACGATGCTGCCGTTCTCGGCGGTGTCGGTGCGCCGGATGATCACGGTGTCGCCGCTGTGGATGCCGGCGTCGATCATCGAATCGCCGTCGACCTCGAGCGCATAATGCTCGCCGGAGCCGAGCAGGCTGCCGGGCACGCCGATGGTGGCGGAGGGGTCGCGCAGGGCTTCGACTGGGGTGCCGGCGGCGATGCGGCCGTAGAGCGGCAGCTCGATGGATTCGGTGGCGCCGACCTTGGCGGCGGTGCCGTGCATCTGGAAGTCGCCGCGAATAACGTTGGGCCGGAAGCGTTCCACCACCGGAGCGGGTGCCGGCGCGGGGGCCGGAGCCGGCGCCGCATCCGGGTGGTTTTCCGGTTGGCGGAGGACTTCGAGGGCGCGGGCGCGGTGCGGCAGGCGGCGGATGAAGCCGCGTTCCTCCAGCCCGGAAATCAGCCGGTGAATGCCAGATTTTGAGCGCAGGCCGAGGGCTTCCTTCATTTCGTCGAAGGACGGAGAAACGCCTGAGTCGCGCAGGCGCCGGTCGATGAACACCAGCAGTTCGTATTGCTTCCGGGTCAACATGCCGCGGTCCCCTCTACAACTTTTAGGATGCTGACTTTTGATTACTTTTTTGCCGATAATCCGGACGGAACAAAAGGAAAACATTGAATTTTGTTCTAGTTTAGTTCCCAGCCACAGTCAAGTGACAAAAAAGGGTGCGAAAAGGCCGTGGCGCCGGCCCACCCCTCTCCCTGTCCCTCCCCCACACGGGGGGAGGGAACGCGGCTTCGACCTCACGTCCATCGCCACCGGGTCGCGGAGTTGCAACTGCCGGAAAAACTCAAAGCAGCCAAATACGATATAAAAAAGGGATCAGATGGCGAAGGCGGCGATGTCGAGGCGGACGATACGCACGGTCTCGCCTTGGGGGGCCGGCGGCGCCAGGGGTGGGCGGACGACCAGGCAATCGGCCTGGGCGAAGAGGGCCATCAGGTTGCTGTCCTGGCGCTCGAAGGGGGTGGCGACGAGGTTGCCCTCGGCATCGCGGGCGAGGCTGGCGCGCAGGTAATCCTCGCGCCGGTCGTTGGCGGCCAGGTCGCGGCCGAGCCGGGCCGTTTGCGGCGTCGCCTCAACCGCCGGCAGGCCCTGCATGACGCGCAGCGCCGGGCGCAGGAATAGCACGGAGCAGACCCCGGCGGAAACCGGATTGCCGGGCAGGCCGAGCATCGGGATGCCGGCCAGATGGCCGAAGATCAGCGGCTTTCCCGGGCGCATGGCGATGGTATAGAAGGCGAGCGCCAAGCCGGCCTCGCCCAACACCCGGCGGACCAGATCGTGATCGCCGACCGAGGCGCCGCCGATGGTCACCAGCAGGTCGGCGCCGCGCGCCCCGGCGGCCAGCGTGCGCAGTGAATCTTCGTTGTCGCGCGCGATGCCAAGCCCGATGGGCTCGCCGCCCAGCACGCGGACATAGGCGGCCAGCGCCAGGCTGTTGGAGCTGACGATCTGATTGGGGCCGAGGGGATCGCCCGGCATCACCACCTCGTCGCCGGTCGAGAGGATGGCGACGCGCGGCCGGCGGCGGACCATCAGCCAGGGCACGTTCATGGCCGCGGCGATGCCGATGTCGCGCGCCGTGAGCACGCGCCCGGCCCGCAGCAGCACGTCGCCGCGGGCGAAATCGCCGCCGGCCGGGCGCACGTAGCGGCCGGCGGCGACACCTTCGCGGACGACGACGCGGCTGCCGGAGGCCTCCGTGTCTTCCTGGATGACGATGGCGTCGGCGCCGGCGGGGACGGGGGCGCCGGTGAAGATGCGCACCGCCTGACCGGGGCCGACGCTGCCGGCGAAGTTATGCCCGGCGGCGGACTGGCCGATCAGCGTCAGGGTCGCCGGCACGCTGGCCACGTCGGCGGCGCGCACGGCGTAACCGTCCATGGCCGAGACATCGGCGAAGGGCTGGGTCAGGCGCGAGGCGACATCCTCGGCCAAGACCCGGCCGAGGGCATCGGGCAGGGCGACCTGTTCCCCCGGCAACAGGGAACAGCCGGCCGCGACCTTGGCGATGGCCTCGGCGACGGGGATCACGACAGGACCTGCCGGCCGGGCGCGGCGATGGGGGCGAGGGAGGGCGTCTGCATGGCGACGCCATCTGTCTCATCCGGCGGCGCGGGCGTCAACCGGAGGGTTACGCCTCGTGGCGCGGTGCGAGGACGCAACCACGCGAGCTTTCCCAATGAGGATTCGTTGATTTTGTATCTCAATTGTGCTACATCCCGTCATGAAGGAGATATCGCCATGACGAAAACCGCCATGATCCGCGCCCGGATGGAACCGGACCTGAAGGACGAGGCCGAGCAGGTACTGGCCCGGGTCGGCCTGACGCCGACCGAAGCGATACGCCTGTTCTATCGTCAGGTGTCGCTGCACGGCGGCCTGCCGTTCGAGGTTCGCATTCCGAATGCCGAAACGCGCGCCGCCGTTGCCGAGATGCGGTCGGGCAAGAAGCTCAAGACCTTCAAGAGCGCTTCGGCCGTCGCGCGCGCGGCGCGCTGAGGGAAGGAGATCGAGGCCACGAGGCAGTTCCTGCGGGACCTGAAACTGGCGCGCGTGTTCTGAGTTTAGAGAATCAAGTATTATGTCCCCGCCACTTCATGTGGGTGATGATGAATAGAAAGAAAGGGCGTTCTGGTGGCCAGTCGGACCAGAAGACAAAGGTGCCTCGGGTCCGTCAACCCGACCCGCCGAAAGGATGGGGGCAGGACGATCTGACTGATTACTGGGTTGCGGCTCAGCAAAATCGTTGGGCAACATTTGCCAATCACACGAAAGCATTCCAGAGGCTGATTGCCGTTGATCGCCTCTTTTTAACTTTCGCCGAAGGCTGGAATGACCCTGACGACATGGATACTCCTGCCCTTGCTTTCCGCGCGCATGCCGCCTTCAGGGCAGCAGCGCAGAACGCGACAGCGGGACAGGTGGGCGACACCTTTCCCACCATCCGAGCAGCGATAGAGATGGCTGCATATGCGGTCTATTTGACGTTTAATCCAGAGGCCAAAAAAATCTGGCTGCATCGTTCAGAAAACGAGGCGGCCCGCAAGGCGGCGCGTCGAGTCTTTTCCCATGCCAAGATAGAAAGACATATCAGGGGGGTTGATGGCTGGCTTGCCGCCTTCTATTCGGATTTGTACGAGTTTTCGATTGACCATGGGGCTCACCCAAACGAGCAGGCATTAGCTCTAAATAGAAACATCATTAAGGACGGCGACGTCACCCTGATTCGACAGATGTATCTTCATGGAGACGGGGTCCCCATCCGGGTTGCTGTTACGAAGGTTATCGAGGGCGGTGCATGCGCACTCTTTCTGTTGCGGCTCGCATTTCCAGAAAGGTTCAACGGCGAGCAATTTGGGAGCCTCGATCGATTGAAGCAGGAGATCGAAAGGGCACATCGCTATAATAGAGTTGCCGAAGCGTCGTGAGTAGAAGCCCGCCTGCCAACCTTTCGGTGGTCAGTCTTTTTATGCTGCTCTCGGCTGGGCTTGTACATGCCAGCTCAGTCATCGGCCGAGCATCCATCATCGACGGCGACACGTTCGATATGCACGGCAAAGGGATTCGGCTTCACGGCATCGACGGACCTGAATCGCGGTAGCAGTGCGGTCACGGTAGGTCGGTCCAGATCACATAAGCGCTGTAAAATTCCCCTTCTCCAAATAGGAGAAATGAAAGACAGGGACATAACACTTAACTAATCCGCCTCCACCAGCTTCGGCTTTTGCCGGGCCAGCCAGGTGGATTTCCGTCGTTCAGAGAAGGTCGGGCGGCGGGGCATGCAACGCCCGTTGCACCGCTTCTGGATCGCCGGCAATGGCCTTAATGTAGGCGCGGGCCGGCTGATCGGGCTCCGCCCTGCATTGTTCCCAGTCCTGCATGGTGCCAAGCGGAATCCGATAACGGGATGCGAATTCTTCCTGGGTGAGGCCGTGTGCCCAGTGCACGATGCGGATGGGCGTTCAGGCAAGAAACTCAAATCCTTCAAGAGCGCCGCCCTCGTGTGCGCAGCGCGCTGAGTGAAGGAGATCGAGGTCACAGCAGTTCTTGCGGGATATGAAGCTGGCGCGGGTGTTCTGGTTTTAGAGAAATAGATATTGTGTCCCTGGAGCCTCATGTGGCCCTCGTTAGGCTGCTGTTCCCCCTCTCCCTGTCCCTCCCCCACAAGGGGGGAGGGAACTAAGTGGCGCCGTCGCAGCGCATGTCGTGGAGACTTAAGGCTAAAACAGGGTTCCCTCCCCCCTTGTGGGGGAGGGACAGGGAGGGGGGTGGGAGGTCGCCGGAAACTCAAAAAAAGCTAACTGCGAATGCCCTACTCTCCCCGGCGGGGGCGCGCCGAGGGGCCGGCCGGTGCTTTCGCGGCCTGTCAGCCGTCGAACTGGCGGCGGCCGCGGTCGCGCAGCCACAGGCGCATCAGGTGGCGCTTCTGTTCCGCCA
>CAMCUA010000115.1 GCA_945878455.1 Asaia bogorensis
CTTGTCAAACGCCAGAAACTCAGCCCCGCCCGTCTCCGAGAGAACCCGCGTGATCGCCGCCGTCAACGTCGTCTTGCCATGATCAACATGACCGATCGTGCCGACGTTGCAGTGCGGCTTGTTCCGTTCGAATTTTTCCTTAGCCATCGTTCCGTCTTTCCATTGTCCGGCCGCAGCCGAACCGTTCCTGACAAAATGTCCCGATCCACGCACAGCGCAAGATCGGGACGCCGAATGGAGCGGGTGATGGGAATCGAACCCACGTTGCCAGCTTGGAAGGCTGGTGCTCTACCATTGAGCTACACCCGCAAGCCCGAGTCCCAACCCTGTCTCATCCGTCGCGTTAACCTGACGGCCGAAGCACCCGCGAAGCAGCACCCCTATGCGGTGGTGGAGGGGGTTGGATTCGAACCAACGTAGGCTAGGCCAACGGATTTACAGTCCGTCCCCTTTAACCGCTCGGGCACCCCTCCGTCGCCTGGGTACATCCTACGCCGGAGCAAAAGATGCACGACACAAATCCGACGCCGATCCGCGGCGCCCGCGCCTGGACGAAACAGAGGGAGGGGAATATGGGCAAAGCCCGGGGCTTGTCAACGCCAAAACATGCTATATGCGTGCCGTTCCAGGCTGCAACGCTTGGAATACGGCTGCCGCCCCGGCGCCGTGGGCACCCGCTGTTGCAACGAGTACCATGGCCCGACACAAGCGCCCACCTCGGAAAACCCTGCCCGCGTACGATGGCGGATCCGGCCATTCACCTGAAGGCCGTTCCAGCCATGCGCCTGAAGGCCGTTCCAGCCATGCGCATCCAGGCCGACGCCACGACGCCGCCGGAGCCTGGCTCTACGGCTGGCATCCGGTTCACGCCGCGCTTGCCAATCCCCGCCGCCATTGCCGCCGTCTGCTGGTAACAGCCGCCGTCCACAACCGCTTGGCCAGCCTGCTATCCGTCACGGCCAAGGCCTTGGACGTGGATATCGTCGGACGCGACGACATCGAACGCCTGTTACCCATGGGTGCCGTACACCAAGGCGCCGCCCTGATGGCCGATCCCCTGCCCGCCGTGGCTTTGGACACCGCCTGCCGTGAGCCCTTGGCGCCGGATACCGCCGGCCTCGACGCCGTGGTCGTCCTCGATCAGCCTTCCGACCCGCAGAATGTCGGTGCCGTACTGCGCTCCGCCGCCGCTTTCGGCGCCCGTGCCGTGATCGTGCCCGACCGCCACGCCCCAGAAGTGACGCCTGCCATGGCCAAGGCGGCTTCCGGCGCTGTCGACCGCTTGCCCCTAGTCCGCGTTGTCAATCTGGCCCGGGCACTGGGTGAACTGAAGGAATGGGGGTTCTGGTGCATCGGCTTCGATGCCGACGGCGGAGCGCCGCTTTGGCAGGCCGATCTCAAGGGTCGCGTCGCTCTGGTCATGGGTTCCGAAGGCGACGGCCTGCGCCGGCTGACCCGCGAAACCTGCGATCTGCTGGCCGCCATTCCCCTGATTCCCGGTTCCGACAGCATCAACCTGTCGGCGGCCACCGCCATCGCCCTCTATGAAACCGCTCGCGCCCGCCGCTAAGGTCACGCGATGGCCCACGCGATGGCCACGGCTTGTAGCCGCTAACGTCAGCCGTTATCGTCTGGGGTCTGCACAGTCGAAGGCACGGTCGCCGGCGTAGCTCAGTTGGTAGAGCAACCGCCTTGTAAGCGGTAGGTCACGGGTTCGATTCCTGTCGCCGGCACCATTTTTCAATATCTCATATAGTCAGCTCCAAGACAGCATGCCGGTCTGGTACGTCGCCATGGGCGACCACGGCGCTGTCCATGGCAGGTATCAGACCGACAGGATCCGAAGGACGGCTCATGCGGTAAATTTCAATTGGAAATCACCCTGAAAGATGATCGACTTCCGATCAATGTGGCCGTACAGGCCTTCTATTTGGGAAACGTCCCTCAAACCAAAATTTTCCCAAGTTAAGAACAGTTCGTTTTTCGCGGCATAGGACGGGCGCGACAAGGCGACGTTGAAACACGCCATCTTGGGTAGGAGCTTGGAATGACCATGAAAGAGAACAGCATACGGCGGGCAGTGCGCGAAGGCCGGGCGGCACTCGGAACCGGCCTCAAGGAATTCGGCTCGCGCGGCATTCCGTGGCTCATCCAGGAGTCTGGCTTCGACTATTGCATGATCGACCACGAGCACGGCGCCTTCGATATCGAGACCATCGCTAATCTCGCCAGCTGGTTCCAGGCCACCGACGTATCAGCGGTGGTGCGCATCCACAAATCGTTCATGCACATGATCCCGACGATCCTCGATCAGGGCATCATGGGCATCCAGGTCTCCGAGGTCGACAACGCCGAGGAGGCGCGTGCCCTGGTCGAACTGGCCAAGTATCCGCCGCTCGGCAACCGCGGCATCTCGGGCCAGGGGCCGCACAACGGCTACAAGCGCTACGGTTCGCGGTTCCAGACCGAGTACATGCCGTGGGCCAACGACAACATCGTCCTGTTCCCGTCGATCGAATCGATCGAAGGATTCGAAAACGTCGAGAAGATCGCCGCCGTCCCTGGCATCGACATGATCGCCTACGGCCATTCGGACCTGAGCGCCCGGCTCGGGGTTCACCTGCAACTCGAACATCCGACCTTCAAGGCCGCCATCAAGCGCATCGTCGACGCCTGCACCAAGCACGGCAAGCTGGCGCGCGGATCGGCGGAAACCGAGGCGCAGATCACCGAGTACTGGCAGATGGGTTTCAAGGTCTTGAACCTGCCCGGCAACGACACCAGCACCTACCTCGACGGCCTCAAGGCCCGTGCCGACCGCGCCCACGCGCGGCTCAAGTCCATCGGCGTGCCGACGCCCTGAGAGGGCGCGCGGGCAGACATTGCGATACCCGAAGGGGGTAGCTCCAGCCACGGACTACCCCCTCGTTCCGCCTAGGTCGCACATATATGCCGGTCCCGGCACCGCTCAGTCTTTCGCTCGCCGCAAATAGACGAACCAGTAAACCAAGCCGACCAACAATCCACCGCCAACAATGTTCCCAAGCGTCACCGGCACCAGGTTGCCGATCAGGCCCTCCAGCCCCAAGGCCGGATAGTCGGTGGCGGCGACGCCGGCCTTGCTCCAGAATTCCGCTGGGGCCCAACGCTGGATCATCAGCGCCTCGGGTATGAAGTACATGTTGGCCACCGAATGCTCGAACCCCGCGGCCACGAAGGCAGCAATGGGAAATAAGACCGCCAACACCTTGTCGGTCGTCGTGCGCGCTCCATAGCTGATCCAAACGGCAAGGCAGACCAGGACGTTGCAAAGAATGCCCAAAAAGAATGCCGGCCCGAAGGCCAACGATGACTTCGCCGCGCCGATGGCCAACGCGACGGTACCGACCGCCCCATCGGCTAGCAGATAACCGCCACCAAGAAAAACCAGCAATGCCGTGCCCACGGCACCGACCAGATTGCCGGCGAAAACGATTCCCCAGGCGCGCAGCAACGCCACCAAGCTGATCCGCCGCCCCGCCCAAGCCATGACCATCAGATTGTTGCCGGTGAACAGTTCGGCCCCACCCAACACCACCAGGATGAGACCGAGCGAAAACACAACGCCACCCAATACCCGCGCCGGCCCGAACGGCATGACGCCTCCGGTGCCGGTCCAAGCAACGGTCGCCGCCATCGCACCCAATCCGATGAACGCACCACCGAGAATGGATAGAGTGAACAGACGCACGCCATCCATCCCAGCCTTGGCGACACCGATGCTTTCGGCTTTGCGCGCGATGGCCGCCGGCAACAGGGCGTCCAGCGATGGCGGCGGCGGGCTTGGTTCTGTCGTCTGCGTATCCGGCTCGATCATGGCCGCGAGACTATAGCCTTTCCATCAGGGATCAACCGAAGCTCACTCACGCCATCGGCGCGACGGCCGCGATATCCTTCAGGCAAAGTACCCACCCCGAATAGACAGCCCAAAGCCGCCCGTGATACGTTTTCCAAGAGCGGAAGGCCGCCCTTGAAAGAACGATAAGCGTGACGCGCGTCCAGGGTAAAGCCTGCGCCATAAAGCAACAGGAAGCTGGGAGAATGACAATGAATCGACTGTTGGCGCTGCTTGGCGCCACCTTCATTATGGGATCTTACACTGTGCCGGCAGCGGCGGTGTATCCCGAAAAGGCGATAACGGTAATCGTGCCCTTCGCCTCGGGCGGCGGTACGGATATCGGCTCGCGCACGTGGGCCCAGCACCTGGAAAAATGCCTGGGCGGCACGCAGCCCGTCATTGTCCAAAACCGGCCAGGCGCCGGCGGCCAGATCGGCTTCACCGAAGTCGCCAAGGCAGCGCCCGACGGCTACACCTTGGTCTCGCTGGTCCAGCCCAACGTGCAGATCGGCGTTATCACCAAACCGAATCCCGCCTACACGATGGACAGCTTCGACTGGCTCGGCAATTTCTATGCCTCGCGCACGACGCTGGCGATCCCCAAGGCAAATGCGGTTAAGAGCATCAAGGATATGATCGAGGACTCGAAGAAGTCCGGCAAGCCCATCGATGTCGGTATCAGTGGCATCGGCAGCGACGATCACCAACTGATCCTCAAGCTGAAGAGGGCCTCGGGCGCCAACTTCAAGATCGTGCCGTTCGGCGATGCCTCGGGAATTCAGACGGCCCTGCTCGGCGGACACACGCCGATGGCGACCCTCAACATCGTCAGCGTCAACAAGTTCCCCGATCAGCTTCGCGCCCTGGCCGTCGCCTCGGAAAACCCGGTCGAGGACTTGCCTGGCGTTAAAACCTTCCGCGAAGAAGGCTTCGACATCGTCAACGGCTCGACCCATGCCATCGGCGCCCCCAAGGGCGTGGCCAAGGAAGCCCGCGATCGGCTCACCGACTGCTTCGTCAAGATGAGCAAGGACGCAGTCTTTATCGACGAGTTGAAGAAGCGCTCCTTCCTGATGGCCGTCATGAACCCGGAGGAAACCCGCAAGTTCGCCGACGCCGAGTTCTCAGCACTCAAGGCGATCTGGGCGACGGACCCCTGGGAGCAATAAGCCTCGGATCTTTCCTGACGCAATGTCCCGATGCCGGAACATGTGCCTTCCGGCATCGGGACACGAAGGGACGAACGCCATGCAGATTCGCAAACTGACACCGCACATCGGCTGCGAGGTGACCGGCGTCGACCTGAACCGGCCGCTCGATGATGAAACGAAGCGTCAGCTGAATCAGGCGATTGCCGAAAACATCTGCATGGTCATCCGCGGCCAGCACTTCACGCCTGGGGAATTCGACCGCGCCATGCGCATCTTCGGCGACGTGATGGATCAGGACCATCCGCGCTATTCCTTCCCCGGACTGCCGGGGATCAAACGCTATTCCAATTTCAACGTCGACGTGTCGGGCCAACGCGTGAAGGGCGCCGACCATTGGCACAGCGACGGCGCCTATCGCGAACGGCCGCCGAAGTTCACCATCCTCTATGCCCTCGAACTGCCCTCTACCGGCGGCAATACAGATGTCGTCAGCATGCGCGCCGGATACCTGGCCCTGCCCCAGGATCAACGCCGCCGTCTTGACGCCATGCAGACCGTCAATGTCCGCTTGGGCAGCAAGGCCCGCACGGGCTTAAGCCCCAACAACGCCGCGATCATGGCCGAGGGCAAGGAAAAGCCGAACATCCATCCGCTGGTGCGCACCGTCGACAGAGTCACCCAAAAAGGCCTGTGGTTCGACACCTCCCGGGTCGAACATATCGTCGGCATGGACCCGGAGGAGTCGCAAGATTTTCTGCACGATCTCCTGAGCAAGGTGATCCGGCCGGAATATACCTATTCGCACCAGTGGCGCTTGGGCGACGTCTTCATGTGGGATAACCGCTCGTCCATGCATCGCGCCAATTACGACTACGATGAAAGCCAACACCGGCTGATGTATCAGGCGACCATCTTAGGCGAACGGCCGCACTGAGCCGCTCACCGCCGCCCTTGGTCCCATCCTGCCGGCCGGCCGTTGCCGTCCAGGCCGACGCCGATCAGATGGCCGAATTCCTCGCGCAGCCGCTGCACCGCCGGGGTGGCCAGCGGTGGGCTGAGGATGGAAGCGACATTGGCCTCCACATGCGCGACATCACCTGTGCCGAACAGCGTCACGTCGCAACCTGGCTCATGCCGCACGAAGCGATAGGCGGCATCGGTCATGCTGCGCGCGCCGCCCTCACTCATCAGGAACGATAGCGGCTCCGCTTCCGCCGCCAGACGCGCCGGCAACCGGCCGGCAGACACCTCGTCGGCGATCGCCTGGCGCAAGCGTTCCGGTCGGCTGAAGATGGCGCGCACCGCATACATGATCAGCACGCCAATGCGGTTCTTCATGGTGTTCGGAAAGATATGCTGACGCGGCCGTTGGTTTAGCATGTGATAGCCGACCATCATGGTATCCCAGAACGTGTCCTTGGCGGCGCGTGTCGCCATGTCGTGCGGCTTGTCCGTCGGCAGATTCTCGGTGATGCCGAGGAAGCGGAACTTTCCCTTGTCACGCTCTTTGAGCAGCGCCGGCACATGTTCGGCGCACAGCCGGTCGTAATGGGCTGTCCGCACCCCTTGCAGCTGATAAACATCGATGGTCTCAACGCCCAAATTGCGCAGGGATTGATCCAGATCGGCCAGAATAACCGCCAGCGGCGCCGCCTCCTCGCCCTGCTTGGCCTGGGTCTTGGTGCAGATGACCACGGAATCCCGGGGCCGTCCCTTGATCGCCTTGCCGACGGCAACCTCGGTGCCATAGATCTTGGCTGTATCGAGCAGGTTGATGCCCAAGTCCAAGGCGCGCCGGACGACGGCGATGGCATCGGCTTCCGAATTGCCCCTGGCCAAGCCCAAGGCGCTGTTGCCACCGCAGCCCAGTCCGGCGACGCTTACCTTAAGTCCAGCCCGCCCCAACGTCGTGTAATCCATGAATTCCCCTCCCCCTAACGGGACTATGTCTGCCGCATTCTGGCCTGGCGGCACCATGCGCGTACCGGTTTGCGCACACAACCTGGATCGAGGGAATGACAGGCCCGGCCAAGCGTGACATGCTAGAGGTAACGGCCACACCGGCCTAACCCCCTGGATAAAGACTAGACCGATGATACGAGGAGACAAGCTAATCGACCGGCTCGGCGAGGCCGCCAAAGCCAAGAAGGCACGCCTCGAAAAAGCCCGCGCCATGGCCCCCACCAACGATCCGGACTTTGCCGAACGACAGGCAGCAAGGCGTGAGGCCGCCCTGGCACGCGACGCGCGTAACGCCGAACGCAAGGCCACCAGACTGGCCGAAGCCAAGATCAAGGCCGAGGCCGAGGCCGCCGAACGACTTGCCCGCGAGCAAGCCCTCGCCGAGGAAACTGCGGCGCGCATTGCCCGCGCCGCGAATCTCGAAATCGAACAAAAGGCGGCCCGCGACGCCCGCTACGCCGCCCGCAAAGCACGCAAGAAATAGAACTTCGGCGGATTACGCAGGAGGCGCCACTTTGCGGATGCAGTGGCCCTCCGTATCGCCGATATAGAGCGTGCCGTCCGGCGCCACAGCCACGCCGTGCGCGCGCCCGAGCGTCGCACGGATGGCCAGGCCGTCGTCGCCCGCATAGCCGCGCTGGCCGTTGCCGGCAATGGTGACGACTACGTCCGCGCGCCAGTCGACCAACCGCAGGGCGCCGTTCTCGGTATCGACCACGATCAGGTTGCCATCACCATCGAGGGCCATTTCCTTGGGCTTGTCGAAGACGGCCGACAGCACCGGACCGCCATCCCCGGCATTGCCCTGGCCGCCCGTGCCGGCCGCCATCCGGATGATGCCCGTCTTCGGATCGACGGCGCGCACGCAACTACCGCGCCGCTCCATAATGTAGACCGTATCGTCGGAGCCAACGGCCACGGCGCGCGGCTCGTAGACGCCGGCCTTGGCGGCCGGGCCGCCGTTACCATGAGCCTTGGCCTCGCCGGTGCCGGCGAAGGTGGCGATGGTCCCCGCCTTCAGGTCGATGACGCGCACCCGCTGACCCGTGACGTCGGCGACATACAACAGCCGGCCGTCAATTGAAAATGCCATATCGTTGGGCTCGACCATGGCTGCCTTGGTGGCTGGTCCGCCATCGCCGCTGGTCGCCTTCTCGCCGGTTCCGGCCAGCGTGGTCATGATGCCACTACGCCCATCGACCTTGCGCACCCGGCAGTTGAAGCGGTCGGCGATGTGGTAGGTACCATTGCCGTCGACCGCCACCCCGTAGGGATGGTCCAATTGGGCCTTGTTCGCCGCTCCACCATCGCCGGAAAAACCGGCCGTACCGGTGCCGGCGACCGTGGTAATGATGCCGGTCTTTGCGTCGATGCGGCGGATGCAGCTGTTATAAGAATCGCAGATCAACAAGTTGCCGGCCCGGTCGCAGATCAGGTCGTGGGGACCATTCAGCAACGCATTGGCCGCCGGTCCGCCATCGCCGGAATAACCCTCGCTGCCGTTGCCGGCCACCGTCGTCATGATCCAGCCCGCGTACTTCGCTCCTGCCGCCATCGGACGCCTCTCCGTTGCTTGTTATCGCGCTCACACCCAACCGGTATAGCGCTTCTTAACCGTTGCCGAATAAACCATCTTGGTCAGATCGACGATGTCGAACCAGGGCAATTGCACGGCTTCCTGTACCGCCGCTGCATAGGGCGCGAAATTGATCCCCTCGCAAACGATAGCGCCGATGTCGGGCTGTTCCTTGACATGCTTGGTCACCAGATCGACGACACCGCGTTCCACGTCCTTCGGATCGTAGTCCTCCACGATGCCAGTGCAGTTGTTGTAAAACTCGGGCGTCGTCTCGGCCCCGATGAAATGCAGTTTCTCGCTGGTGATCCCGGCCAGCTCCAAGTGATGCTTGGTCAAACGGCGCGAGTCGAGGGTCAGGATGCCGACCCGTTTGCCGACCGGCATCATGCGCGCGATCATGGGCACCTGCATTAGGCTGGAACAGAACACCGGTATGTTGACCGCCTCGATCAACGGCTGCTGAATGGTGGTCAGATAGCCACAGCTCGTCGTGATGGCGCGCACCCCGTCGGCTTCCAGTTCCTTGGCTGCGGCGATGAAATCCTTCAGCGACGAATTGTCGCCGTCCATGATGATCTTCTGAACGGTGGCCCCCTTCACCATCTTGATCCGCACCGGAAAGTCGAAGGTGGTAGCGTTGCCCAGGTCACCCGGCATGCGGGCAAATCGGGTTTCCAGCAGCAGAATGCCTATGGCCTCGCCGTAAATGGTCCGGCCACCCTTATAGACAGGCATGAAATCCCCTCCTAGTTAGTTACCGACCTCTTGAGCCTGAACTCATTACAGCCACCAGATGACGATGGCCGCAAGTGCGATGCAGGACAGCCACGCTTCCCGGCGTCAGGAGTTAGCAGACCGCATAGGAACGAATTTTCCAAGGGCCCAAGCTTTCTGTTTGGACAGGGTGCGAGCAACGGTCCTACAATTCCACATAAGGGTCCACACCTCGTCGGGGCGCGGACCGACCGCTCCAGCGCAAGGAGGTACTTCGATGCACGTCATCACCAAACAGTCCATGAAGATCGCCAAACTTTCGGATCATATCGGAGCGGAAGCAACCGGCATCGACCTGACCAAACCGGTGGATGCGGATACGCGCAAACGCCTCAACGAGGCGGTGGTCGAGAATATCGCGCTGGTCATTCGCGATCAGCATTTCACGCCCGAACAATTCCTGGCCGCCGCTTCGCTTTTCGGCGAGCCGATGGAGCAGCACTTCACCCAGTATGCGGTTCCCGACCATCCCTTGGTCCATAAGGTCTCCAACCGACATACCGACAAATCCGGCACGGTCGTGAAAAACGGCGCCGATTGGCATACGGATCATACCAATCACGTCCGCCCGCCGAAGAATACCTGCCTTTACGCCGTATCCTTGCCGGATTCCGGGGGCGGAACCTCGGTGGTCAATATGCGCGCGGCTTACAATGCTCTGCCTGAAACCGCCAAGCAAACGCTCAACGGCATGAAGACGGTCAATGTCTTCAAGGGCAG
>CAMCUA010000116.1 GCA_945878455.1 Asaia bogorensis
AAAACTGATGATACACTTTCAGCCTTGGGAGACGTTCTTCGGGGGCAAGGTCAAAGCGCATCGGCAAGGGCGGCCGGGAAGTCTGGGTCGAGGCCTCCTACAACCCGATCATGGATGTCAACGGCAAGCCCTATAAGGTCGTGAAATACGCCACCGACATCACCAAGAAAGCGATCTTCAACACCCAGGCGACCGAATTCGCCAGCCAGGTTGGCGAGCTGGTCAACTCCGTATCGGCATCGACGAGCGAACAGCAGCAGAGCGCGCAGATGCTGGTCGCCTCGGCGGAACTGACCAATAGCCAGTCCAGCGCCGTTGCCGGCGCGACCGAACGGCTGTCGTCCTCGGTCGTCGAAATCTCGCGTCAGGTGGCCGAGGCCAGCCGCGCCGTCAATCTGGCCGTACAGGAAGCGACCAAGGCCGAAACTTTGGTCGGCACCCTGGTCGAAACGGCGAACCGCATCGGCAACGTCACCAAGATCATCAGCACCATCGCCGGGCAAACCAATCTGCTGGCGCTTAACGCCACCATCGAAGCAGCGCGTGCCGGCGATGCAGGCAAGGGCTTCGCCGTGGTGGCCGCCGAGGTCAAGACACTAGCCAACCAAACCGCCGCGGCGACCAAGGAAATCGAAACGCAGATCAAGGGCATTCAGTCATCAAGCGGTTCGACGGCCAGCGCCATCCGCGAGATCAACCGGGTCATCTCCCTGGTGCAGGAAATCAGCACGTCGATTTCGAGCGCGGTCGACGAACAGTCGGCGGCTACTCGCGAGGTTTCCGAAAACATCAACAACGTGCAGCAGGCTGCCCAGGAAAACGGTGAGTCCTCAGCCGGCGTCCTGCGCGTTGCCGAACAACAAGCTGAAATGGCCGCCGTGCTGCAGCAGCACGTCGCCGACTTCCAGAAGGCCACCGACAGCCAATAGGCGGCACCGCCTACTCCTCGACCATCTTGCCCAGCACCAGGCCCATGACCAGCGGTGCCGGCGAGAAGCCGAAGCGGCGCATCAGGAAGCCGGCGGCGCCGAAGCCGAGCATGATCCAGACATCGATCAGCATCTGGTTCACGCCACAAGCTCCAACGATGGCGAAGATCAGAACGCCCGGCCATAAGAGCGCGTCGGGCACCGCCGCCATGCGTTCGGCGGCGAGCACCGCCAGCGCCCTGGCCGCTTCGTTGCACCTATAGTTCCGGCCAAGGTGGCAGACTGTCGATCTTTAGTGGCCGCCCGTCTACCTGGCGAATACCACCCGGCCGCCGACCACGGTCGTCGTCGCGACGATGTCCTTGATGGCGTCCGCCTCGCAGCTCAAGGGATCGGCCGACAGCACGGCGAAGTCGGCCAGCTTGCCCGGCTCCAGCGAGCCCTTGATGCCTTCCTCGAAGGTCAGCTTGGCGCCGTTGATCGTCGCCATGCGCAGCGCGTCCTCGCGGGTCACGCACTCCTCCGGCGCCGCCACCGGGGCGCCGTCGCGGTTCCGGCGCGTCACCGCCTGATGGATGGAAGGCCACAGGGTCACCGGCACGTTGTCGGTGCCCGTGTTCACCGGGATGCCCCGGTCGCGCAACGTGCGCAACGGCACGATGTGACGCGCCTTGTCCGGCCCCAGGCGCTTCGCGGCGGCAGCGCTTTCGCGCAGGATGTAACGGTTGGTGTGGCTGGTCAGCACCAGGCCGAGGCGCTCGCAGGTGTCGACCTCGTCGTCGTCGAGCAGGTTGATGTGGCTGAGCACCCAGCGTTTGCCCTTGAGCGGCGAAACCTTGTCCGCCTCGACATAGAGCGGCAGCATGTCGGAGCGGATGCACACCGCCCGGATGTTTTGCCGCGCCGCCTGGTTCAGCACTTGCTGGATGACCGCCCGCGGTGCCGCCGAGTCATAGTAGAAGCCGGACCAGCCGGTATAGGGCAGCAGCTCGGCACGCGGGTCTTTCGCACCGTCCTTCTCCAGGTCGACGAAGATGCCGCCGACCCGCAGCATGTCGTCGCCGAGGCCCCGGCCGCCCAGCCATGCACCCCAGGTTTGCATCAGCTCGGCCGGATCGCCCCCGGCCAGCGTCCGCCACGACGGGCTATAGACCAGATGGGCGCGCACCGTCGCCGCGGCCTCGGCGCTGAGGCCCTGATAGGCGGCGATCACCTCGCCGGCGACGCCATGACCTTCGAAGACACTGGTCGTGCCGAACCCGTTGTAGGTGCGCATGCTGCGCTTCAGCCCGGCCATGCGCTGTTCCAGCGTGAAGCGCGGCGCCGCCGCCATCAGCGTGAACTCGACCAGCGGATAAAGATTCTTGTCGCGGAAGATGCCGGTCGGCTCACCGGCGGCGTCCTTGTCGATCTCCACCGTGGCATCCGGCGGCGGCGTGTCGCGCGTCACGTTGGCCATGCGCAGGGCACGCGTGTTGGCGATGGAGACCAACGGAAAGGTATGCCGCCACGGTCCCCAGATCGAACGGATGTAAACCGGATTGTCCGGCGCGACGCGATCCAGGTCGTGGCGGTCGGGATAGCGCCCCTCGGCCAGGTCGCCAGCCTCGCAGCGGTAGTGCGGCGGATCGCCCAAGGGCATGGTGACGATCCACTCGCCGGGCTTCGCCGCCTTGGCCAGCTTGGCGATGCGCCCGAGGATGTCGTCGATGCTTTTGACGCCGGCCATCGATGGCAGCAGCGTCTTCAGCCCTTCGCGGTCGAGATGCGCGTGGCCGTCGATCAGCCCCGGCACCACCGCCCGCCCGGCGGCGTCGATGACCTTGGTGTGCGGCCCCTTGAGGTCGGCGATCTCCGCGTTGTCGCCGATGGCAACGATCCGCCCGTCGGCCACGGCCAGCGCTTGGGCGATGCGGAAATCGCCGTCGACCGTGATGACCTTGCCGTTCAGCAGCACCAGCTCCGCCGCCATGCCCCACCTCCCGTTGTTGCTCGGGAAGCGTACCGGCTTTTAGCGGCGAAGGGAAAGGCCGGCTAGCGCTGCGGCGCGTGCCCACCCTTCGAGACGGCGCTGTGCGCCTCCTCAGGGTGAGGTGATATTTTTAACTACCACCTCATCCTGAGGAGCCCCTAAGGGGCGTCTCGAAGGATGGGCAACCGTCGCGGTGTCGGAAGTGCGTTAACCCCGCCCGATATAGGGCATCTTCGAGGCCATCACCGTCATGAACTGGACGTTGGCGTCGAGCGGCAGGCTGGCCATGTAGACGATGGCGCGCCCGACGTGTTCCACGTCCATGCGCGGCTCGACCATCATCGTGCCGTTGGCCTGCGGCACGCCCTTGGTCATGCGTTCGGTGAGCGGCGTCACGGCGTTGCCGATGTCGATCTGGCCGACCGCAATGTCGCTTTTGCGTCCGTCGAGGGACGCCGTCTTGGTCAGGCCGGTGACGCCGTGCTTGCTTGCCGTATAGGGCGAGGAACCGGCACGCGGCGAATAGGCCGAGATCGAACCGTTGTTGACGATGCGCCCGCCCTTCGGCGTATTCAGCTTCATCAGCCGGAAGGCGTGATGGATGCCCAGGAAGGTGCCGTGCAGGTTGGAATCGATGACCTTCTTCCAGTTCTCGAAGGTCAGTTCGTCCGGGTCGCCCGGCGGCGTGCCACCACCGGCGTTGTTGAACAGGAAATCCAGGCGGCCGTACTTTTCCTTGGTCGTATCGAACAGCTTGCGCATGCTTTCCGGGTCGGTGACGTCGGTCGGCACGACCAGGGTGCGCGCCCCGCCGTTGGCGGCCAGCTTCACCGTTTCTTCCAGCGCGTCCTTGCGCCGTCCGGCCAGCACCACCGTCCAACCGTCGGCCACCAGCGCCAAAGCCGAAGACCGGCCGATGCCGCTGCCCGCCCCCGTCACGATGGCGATTTTTCCCGTTCCGCTCATGCTCGTCCGCTCCTTCCCAAGGCCATGGGGCCGTTACCCCGTCGGGCCGATGATTCCGGGCCGTCGGCGGCCCGGTTCGCGGCCGAGACCCTGACGCCAAATCGCGCCGGAGGCAAGCACCCCGGCGGCTGCCCACCAGCGGCCCCTGCCGTCTAGCCCTTACCCAACTTCCGCGCCGCCGCCCGCACCCGCTGCAGCAGCTTCTCATCGAGCGGCGGCGGGCTGAGGTCGACGCCGGCTTCCAGCCGCTCGCAGGCGATGGTGATGGCGGCGATGCGGGCGAACTTCTTGTCGTCGCCGGGAATGACATGCCACGGCGCCGTCGTCGTCGAGGTCCGCTCGAGCATGTCCTCGATGGCCGTCACGTAATCGTCCCGACGCTGTTGATTGCGAATGTCCTCCAGCGTCAGCTTCCAGCGTTTCGCCGGCTCGCGCAGGCGCTTCTCCAGGCGCTTCAATTGTTCCGCGGCCGAGACGTGCAGGAACAGTTTGATCACCCGCGTTCCCGCTTCGCACTGGCTGCGCTCGAAGTCGTTGATCTCGCGGTAGGCGCGGCCCCATTCCGTCGGCTTGGCCAAGTTCTCGACCCGCTCGACCAGCACCCGGCCGTACCAGGAGCGGTCGAAGATCGCCAGGGTGCCGGCCATCGGCAGGCGTTCCCAGAAGCGCGCCAGATAGTGGCGCCCGGCCTCCTCCGGCCCCGGCGCGGCGATCGGCCAGACCTTGGCGACGCGGGCGTCGATGGCCGAGGCGATGCGGCTGATGGTGCCGCCCTTACCGGCGGCGTCCCAGCCCTCGAAGACCAGCACCGCCGCCGTCCGCGTCATGAAGTATGCCTGCTGGATCAGCCGCAGCCGCTCCTGCAACGCCGCCAGCGCCGCCGCGTAATCGGCGCCGTCGAGCTGGCGCCCCAGGTCGACGTCGGCCAGCCGGAATTCGACCTCCGGCGGCACCGCCAAGGCCTTGCCGTAGTCGAATGCCGCATTGTCGCGGCGTCCCGCCATGCCGCTAACGCCGCCGCTTCAGCGCCGCAGCCACCGCCTCGGGCAAGGCCGGCAACCGCTTGAGCGGCACCCCGGTGGCGTGGCGGAAGGCGTTGAGCAGGGCCGGGGCGACACCGAGCAGCGCCGTGTCGCCCAGACTTTTGGCGCCGAAGGCCGCCTGCGGCTCCGGGTCCTCGATCAAGGCGCAGGTAATGGCGGCCTTGCTCGGTCCGCCCAGGGCCAGGACCAGCCCCTCGGCCATTTTCTTTTCCGCGCGACGCCCTTGGAGCTTGGCATCGACGGCGAAGCCGACATCGACGGCGCCGTCCAGCCGGCGCACGGCCAAGGTTCCTCGCCCGATATCCACCTCGACCTCCGCCAACACGGCGGCGAAGCCGTATACGCCAAAAGGCGTGCCCAGCCCCGCACCGTCGGGGCCGGTGACGGCGGGAGCGTAAGTGCCTTCCGCCGTCGCCGCGCCCGGCTTGGCCAGCAGCGCTATTGCCGCCCGTTCGGCGGCGATGCCATAAGCGAACAGCAGATCGCCGCCATCCTTTCCCGCCGCCGCCGCAGCAACCCCCGTCTTCGGCACGCCAAGGACACGCGCCACGATGACGGCCAGCAGCCGGGCCAGGTCGCGCCCGGCGCCCGGCGCTTCGAGCCCGACCGTGCCGTCGCGCCGCCGTTGCAGCCGCACGCCAACCGCATCGCCGCCATAAGGCGCGCCAAGCCCCACATGGACGGCGGCGAGGCCGACGCCGCGTCGCTTGCCCGTCTTGTTCGTCGCATTGAAGCGTTCCGCCGCCGCGCGCCACTTCGCCCACGCCGGTGCCAGGGCGTCGAGGCAAGGCCTAAGCCCGATGGACGAGGTCAGCCAGTGGTCGGTCGCCGTCGGCGTGCCCCAGCGCAAGGCGTTTTGCCGGCGGAAGGCCAGCGGATCGGTCTTGGCCTTGAGCGCCAGGGTGTCGACCAGGGTTTCGGCGAGCACGGCGGCCTCGATGCCGCCAGCACCGGGCAAGTCGCCCTCCCCTGCCGTCGCGGTCAGAAGGGCGGCCGGGCAGTAATAGGCCCCTGCCGCCTGTCCCGCCGCCCGCGCCGCCGTCGCGACACCGCCGGCGGGCAGTGTCAGCGAGGCCTCGGTGGCGGCCAGAAAGCCCCATTGGTCCGCCGCCATGCGGCCGACCAGGCGGCTCGCGCCGACGGTCACATCGGCTTTGACGGCGTGCTTGGCCCAGCCGAAGGCCGCCCCGGCATCGCCCAGGCGGACCGTATGGTCCGGCCGCAGCGACGGTGGCGCCGCCCGCGCCGGCCGCGCCGCCGCCATCGCCCCGCCGCCGGCCTTCACAGCGCGCAGCAGGATCGATGTCTCGTAAACATTGTCGTTGGGCGTCAATTCCTCGTAGCTCATCTCGTGCAGGGTGACGCCCATGATAAAGGCGCAGGCGACCAGGGGATTGCCCTCGGCCCGCGCCGCGACATTGGCATCGCCAAAGGATTCGCCGAACAGCCGCCCGGCGGCCCTCGCCGACAGCCGCCAATAGTCCCACCACTGCTCCTGTGCGTCGCGGCACAAGGGCGAGATGCAGGGAAAGGTCGCCAGCAACACGCCGCCTGGCTTGAGGATGCGGTGTAGGTTGGCGATAGTCGCCCGGCTGTCGTAGATGACCTGGAAGGTCTGGGTGAAGATGACGCAGTCGAAGGCATCCGACGGGATGTTGGTGCCGACCTGCAAATCGTCGATGATGGTCGCCCCGGGTTTGCCCGGGCGCTGATAGAGCACGTCGCTTTGGGTCACGCCGCGCCCGTATTTCAGCGTGTAGATGCGGTCGCCCATCTCCAGCACGCGGCCGTGGATATCGCCCGCGCGTTCGGCCAGGAAGCGTTCGACATACCAACGGTCGACCGGCGTTCCCCGGTCGGCGCCGAAATCCCGGCTTAACGGTTTGGCCCGCCACAGATCGATAGGTTTGCGCACATGAACCTCCCGCAGAGCACCGCCAGGTGCCGCCCGCTGCCACGTCACCGCCCGCGAAGTCCCTCTCCGGCTTGCTGCCGGTTATGCCGATCATGTCAGTATCCGGCGCCCCGGTAAAGAGGAAGGCTCTGGGTTTTTTTACCTGTTGGGGGTTTGACCCGCCGGGGGGTGGGCGACTATATAGGACCGCAGCTGGGTCCTGCGGTTCCAGGCGGAACGGACGGGATCCTGACTTTTTTTCATGCATTCGCAAAGGTGGATCGAGATGGCGCTGCCGCTCATGCCCAAGGCCACAGCCGTTTGGTTGGTCGACAACACCACCCTGTCGTTCGAGCAGATCGCCGCATTCTGCGGCATGCACGAGCTGGAGGTGCAGGCCATCGCCGACGGCGAAGTCGCCATCGGCATCCAGGGCCAGGACCCCTTAGTCGGCGGCCAGTTGACCGCCGAGGAAGTCAAGCGCTGCGAGGCCGATCCGGAAGCCCAGCTGAACCTGCTGGCGCCAACCATTCCGATGCCTTCGGCCAAGTCGAAGGGGGCCCGCTATACCCCCGTTTCCAAGCGCCAGGACCGGCCCGACGCCATCGCCTGGCTGTTGAAGAACTACCCCGAATTGTCCGACGCCGCCATTTCCAAGCTGGTCGGCACCACCAAGCCGACCATCCTGTCGATCCGCGAGCGCAGCCATTGGAACGCGCCCAACATCAAGCCGCAGAACCCGGTCAGCCTCGGGCTCTGTTCCGAACAGGACCTGGAGAAGGCCGTCGCCATCGCCCGCGCCCGCGCCGGCACGGTGCGCGCCGCCAAGGAAGCCCAAACCGCCAAGGCGCAGGCGGCCAAGGCCCAAGCCAAAGCCGAAGCCGCCCCGGACAGCACCGGCGCGCCCTGAACGCCGCAGCTGTCGCCCGGCTCACCGCCCGGGCGCCGGCCCACCCTTCGAGACAGCCGCTCTGCGGCTTCCTCAGGGTGAGGACGTAAAAAAACCCACCTCATCCTGAGGAGCACCGAAGGTGCGTCTCGAAGGATCGGCAACCGCCTCAGCCCTATCCTCAGCCCTTCACCCCTTCGGCAGCGGATACTTCTGCAGATAGGGCATGTACTCGGGCTCGACGTCGACCTGCAGAGTGGCCAGCAGGCGGACCACGGAATTGTAGTGGCAGGCCGATAGCGTCAGGTCGATCAGGTGTTCCAGCTCCAGGCGGGCTTTCAGGAAATCCCAGGTCGGCTGCGCCATGGCGCCGTCCTTGGTGATCTCGCGCGCCGCCTTCAGCACCATCGCCGTCATTTCGTCCAACTGCGGCGCCGGACGGCCCTCGCTGACATCGATCAGCGCCTGGATGTCGCCATCCGTTACACCGAACTCGTAGCCGAGTTTGATGTGGTGCGACCATTCGTAGGGCGAACGGGTGAGGTAGCCGACCTGTAAAATGGCCAGCTCGCGCAGCCGTGAATCCAGCTTGGTTTCCCAGCGGATGTAATGGCCGATGTGCGAGGCGGCACGCCGGGCGCGCGGCGAATTGACCATCGCCTTGTAGAAATTGATGGGCCTTTTCAACAGGTCCCGGTGTTCCGGGGCGAGGTCTTCGGCTTCCAGATAGGGTACGCGCGCCATGATGCTTGATCCTCCCAGGGTCAGGGGGAGAGCCTAGGGCAAGTCGGCGCCCGATAGAAGCCGCCCGTTGCCGACCCCGTTGCCGACGATGCTTCGCCGGCCGGCCGGAATGCCGGATACGTGAACAGTGCGTCGGAAAACGTTACAGCAGCCGGAACGGCCGACGCCGTTCCGGTCACGACGTACATTATTGAATCCGACGCCAATCTGTCCGGTCTCGCGACAGCGGCAGGGGCTAATTTGTTGACCGGCCCTGGGGCCAACCTGCTCAACGAGTACCAAGTGAACGGCGGGTTGTTTTTCAACAATGTGTCCAGCAATAGAATCGATGAAATCGCCGCGACCAACAGCGCCCTTCTGGGCGCCACCGTCGATGCATTGGGTAAGATCAATACCCCTGGCGCTTTCGAAAGCTACAATTCGTCTGTGACCAATGCTGCGGCGTTGACGGTCAGCAACTGTAGCTCCGGCTGTACGTCCTTCGACGGGGCGTTCGATGTGTCCGAGACGGATTTGGCCACCGGATGGGAAATCGTCAAGATCGGCGTCAAGTACGGCAACAAATTGGCCTACTTCCTGGTCGACGGCGACGGCGACGGTAATGCCGAAGCCAATGACGGCTTCGAGCCGGTCATCGTCGACGGCGATGTTGTCTTGATCGAAAAGATCACCGGCCGGGTGCTCGACGTCATCGCCGGGGCGGTCACGCCTGAGCCTAAACCAGGATCCAAGCCGCCCCGCCGCTAGCCCCCAGTACTCGGCTCTCGGCCCCCAGCACTCAGCCGTCGACGGCCTTCCGCATCAACTCCAGCAATTTGGCTGGCGGCTCGCGGTTGAGGAAGCTGCCGAACTCGTCGCGTTTAACCACCAACATGCTGATGCCGTCGACCTTGACGTCGCGGATTTTCATGACGCTGCCCGCCTGTACAACACGGAATTCCAGCTCGATGGGATTGGCGATGCCACCGCCGCTGAGCTCGCCGGCAACGAAGCTTTCCACCCCGCTGCCGGGCCGCGTGCCGGTGACCGTGAAGTTCTGGCCCCGGTAGTCGGAAAACTGGCCGGCATAGATCGCCGCCACATAGGCCGGGAACAGTGCCAAGTATTGCCGCCGCTCGTCCTCGCTCAAGCGCTGCCAATGGCGCCCGACGACGAATTCGGCGATACCGCGCGTGTCGAAGACATGGGTGAAGATGGCGCGCAGCCGTTCCTTGCACGGTGTCGAATGGGGCTCCGTGCTTTTCAGCACGGCGACGACCTCATCGCCGACGCCCTGTACGAAGGCGGCAGGGTCCGCCGCCGCCGCCAGCCGCGTCCCGGCCACCAGCCCCAAGGTCAGAACAAGGGTCAGGACCAGGCACAGAACGTTCGCGGCACGCAGGGCAAGCCTTGGCATCGAGACATCCTTCGCATGGGCCGTATCGCTGGCGAGTCCCTAGCGCGGCGAGGCGGCACCGTAACCCACCGTGGGCATGAACGAATCCAACTCCGGCGTCGCCCTGCGTCTAAAGGACTCGACGCCAAGCATCAAGCCCCATGTGACACCGTGGCACGGACGGCACCGGCAACGCCGGACCGTTGTCCGGCGTTTCGCCCCTCAACAGCCCTTCCCA
>CAMCUA010000117.1 GCA_945878455.1 Asaia bogorensis
CCTTCCGCCTGACGGTCGGTCATGCCATGGACGCGGGCCGCTTCGCCGACGATGTCGCGGACCTTCTTGCGCGGATTGAGCGACGACATCGGGTCTTGGAAAATCATCTGCACCGCGAGCATGGCGGCATGCCGTTGCGGCGGTGTCCAGTCGGCCGAGGCAACGCTGTCGAAGAACAGTTCGCCCTCGGTCTTCGGCAGAATGCCGGCGACGATGCGGCCCAGCGTCGACTTGCCGCAACCGGACTCGCCGACCAGGCCGACCACTTCGCCGGGCAGGATGGCCAGATCGATGCCATCGACGGCATGAACCGTGCGCAGATCGATATCGGCCCCGAGCAGACCGGCGATGCGTTCGGCCAGATCGGGTTTGCGCGTGAAGCGCTTGGCGATGGCGCGCACTTCGACGATGGGAACGGCTCCAGCGGTCATGCCGGCACCGTGGCGGTGAGCGGATGGACGCAGCGGGCTTGGCGCCCGCCGCCCAGCTCGACCGGCGGCGGTTCGTGCCAGCAGGCGTCGTCGGCCCGCGAGCAGCGCGGCCTGAACGGGCAACCAGTCGGCAAGGCGAGCGGCGAGGGCGACATGCCGGGAATTTGTTGCAGGCGGTGGCCACGGCTGTTGCGGCTGGGGATCGAATCGATCAGGCCGCGGGTATAGGGATGCGCCGGTTCGGCGATGACGGCGCCGGCCGCGCCCTGTTCGACGATGCGCCCGGCGTACATGACGCACAGCCGGTCGGCCAGGCTGTCGACCACGGCCAGATCGTGGGTGATCCAGATCAGGGCGGTGCCTTGTTCGCGGCACAGCAAGCGCATCTCGTGAATGATCTGCGCCTGAATGGTGACGTCGAGCGCCGTCGTCGGTTCGTCGCAGACGATCAGGCGCGGCCGGTGCAAGAGCGCGATGGCGATGGCGACGCGCTGGCGCATGCCACCGGAAAACTGATGCGGATAGGCCTTCAGCCGCTCCTCGGGCGAGGGGATGCCGACCTTGGCCAAGGCATCGCGAGCACGCCTGAGGGCGGTGGCGCGATCCACGCGATCATGGGCCTGGATGGCCTCGACGATTTGCGTGTCGATGCGCAGGACCGGGTTGAGCGTCATCATCGGGTCCTGAAAGATCATAGCGATGTCGCGGCCGCGCAGGCGGCGCAGGCGTTCGTTGCCGGCACCGACCAATTCCTCGCCGGCGAAGCGGATGCTGCCGCCGACGATACGACCCGGCTGGTGAATCAGGCCGAGGATGGAAAAGCCGGTGATCGATTTGCCCGAACCCGACTCGCCAACGAGGCCCAGGATCTCGCCGGCAGCAACGTCGAGGCTGACACCGTTGACCGCCTTGACGGTACCGGCCTTGGTGTCGAAATGGGTGTGCAGATCGCGGATCGACAGCAGGGGTTCGCCGGTCATGGAGCGCTCCCCACTGCCTGGTGAGCGTCGTCGCGGCGGCTCCCCCTCTCCCTGTCCCTCCCCCGGCGGCTCCGACGCCATTGAATGATGGCCGGCAAAGCCGGCGCGGGGGGAGGGAACGCTGTTGCCACCGCCCGACTCATTGGGAGGGGAATCGAAGAGGTGCGGCATGGCTCCCTCCCCCCGCGAGGGGGAGGGACAGGGAGGATGGGAAGGCCGCCGATCCGGTTCACGATTGTCATTCCCTAGCGCTGCAATCGCGGGTTCAGGACGTCGCGAAGGCGGTCGCCGACGATGTTGATGCTGAAGATGACGACCAGCAGCAGCAGGCCGGGAAAAACGCTGATCCAATACAGTCCGGACAGCAGGTAGTTGAAGCCGTTGGCGATCAACAGGCCGAGGGAGGGTTCGGTGATCGGCAGGCCGAGGCCCAGGAAGCTCAACGTCGCTTCGGTAGAGATGGCGCTGGCCACCTGCATGGTGCCGATGACGATGATCGGCGGCAGGCAATTGGGCAGCAGGTGGCTGAAGACGATGCGGGTGTGGCTGAGGTCGAGCGAGATTGCCGCTTCGACATATTCCTTGCCGCGTTCGACCAGGGCGGTGCCGCGCACGGCGCGGGCAAAATAAGCCCATTGCACCATGACCAGGGCGAAGATCACCTTGTCGACGCCCTGGCCGAGAACGGCCAGCAGCATCAGCGCCACCAGGATGGTCGGAAAGCCCAGCATGAAATCGACCACCCGCATGATGGCGGTATCGATGGGGCCGCCCGCATAGGCGGCGATCAGGCCAAGGGCAACGCCGACGGCGATGGCGATAATGCCCGATAGCACGCCGACGAACAGGCTGGTGCGCAGGCCGTAGAGCATGGCCGAGAGCATGTCGCGGCCCTGGCCGTCGGTGCCGAGCAGGAAGCGGAAGCCTTCGGCATTGGTGGTGCCCGGCGCCAGGCGCGCGTCGAACATGGAAATTTCCATGAGATCGTAGGGGTTCTGTGGCGCGACCAACGGCGCCAGCAGGGCCGCGGTCAGCATGATGACGCAAAAGCCAAGCGCGGCCACGGCGGCCCGGCTGGCGGCGAAATCGGCCCAGACCAGCCGGAACCAGCTTTCCGCCGCTGGCGAGGTCGCGGCGAGAGGCTGTTCTTCTCCGGCGGCGGTGTCGACCCGGTTGTTCATCGGGGGGCGCCCTGAATGCGGACGCGTGGGTCCAGCCAGGAATAGAGAATGTCGACGACCAGGTTGATGACGATGAACATCAGGGTCACGACCATCAGGTAGGCGACGACGACGGGCCGGTCGAGGCGCACGATGCTGTCGATGATCAGCTTGCCCATGCCGGGCCAGGCGAAGATCGTTTCAGTGACGGTGGCGAAGGCGATGACCGAGCCCAGCTCCATGCCGAGCACGGTGATGATCGGCACCAGAATGGTCTTCAGCACATGCACGCCGACGATGCGCGTTTCGCTGAGGCCTTTGGCGCGGGCGAAGGTGACGAAGTCGAGGGGCATGGTCTCGCGCACCCCAGCACGGGTCAGTCGGATCAGCAGCGACAGCTTGAACAGGGAAAGATTGATGGCGGGCAGCAACAGGTGGCTGAGACCGTCCCAGGTGGCGAGACTGGTTTCGATGCCGAACACCGATCCGGTCTGTCCGCGGCCGCTGGAAGGCAACCAGCCGAGCCAGATGGAGAAGATCATGATCAGCATCAGGCCCTGCCAAAAATTGGGTAGGCTGAAGCCGAGGATCGAGCCGGTTACGATGCTGCGATCGAGCAGGCTGCCGGGCCGCAAGCCGGCCCACAGGCCGAGCGGCACCCCCAACAGCAGAGCGACGGCCAAGGCGCAGAAGGCCAATTCGAGCGTCGCCGGCAGGCGTGACAGGATCAGGTCGATGGACGGGATGTTGAACACGAAGGACGACCCCAGATCGCCCTGCAACGCGTTAAGCAGGAAGATGCCGTATTGCAACGGCAGCGGCTTATCCAGGCCGAGGTTGGCGATGGCGCGGTCGCGCTCCTCGCCGGTGGCGTCGTCGGGCAGCAGGATATCGGCCGGATTGCCGATGGCGTAGATGCCAACGAAAACGACGATGGAGACGGCGAACAGCACCAGCGCGCTCTGCATCAGCCGTTGGAGGATGAAAACCAGCATCCGGCGCCTCTCCCTCGTGCGACAAATCTCTCGGCCGCGAGATGGGGATATTTCGGCTATCCACGGCTGGGCGCAAGCTTATTGACTGCTTCGATTGGGTGATAAGCTGCGCTTATGCAGTCCTGGGGAGGCGTGCCATGCTCTATCGACAACTCGAGGTTTTCCGCGCGGTGATTGACGCCGGTACCGCCACGGCGGCGGCGCAGCGGTTGGACATGTCGCAACCCGCCGTCAGCCAGCATCTGGCGCAGCTGGAGGAGGCCTTCGGCGTCGTGCTGTTCGCCCGCGAACGCGGCCGGCTGTTCCCGACGGCGCAGGCGCTGGCGCTTTACGACGAGGTTGCCTTCGCCTTCGAGGGTATCGAGCGGGTGGTCAATCTGGCGCATAGCTTTCGCATCCGTTCGACCGGCACGCTGCGCATCGCCGTGCCGCACAGCCTGTGCGAAGCGGTGCTGCCGCGCATGGTGGCGCGTTTTTCCGCGGCGCATCCGATGGTCCGCTATGTGGTCGAGCTGGATACCTACGATGCCATTGTCGCCAAGGTGGCGGCGCGCCAGGTCGATGTCGGCATCGCCAAGCTGCCGATCCAGCATCCAGGCGTGGCGACGCTGCCGGGGCTGGAATGCCCGACGGTCTGCGTCCTGCCGCAAGCGCATCCTCTGGCGGCGGCGGCGCGCATCCGGCTGAGCGACCTGAAGGGCGAGCCGTTGGTGATGATCGGCCGGCATAGACCGTGGCGCCACGAGGTCGATGCCCTGTTCCGGCGCCATAACCTGGCGCCCAACGTGCGGCTGGAGACGCACGCGGTGGGCGCCGCCTGCGGCTTCGTCGCCGGCGGCATCGGCATCGCTTTGCTGCCCGGCCTGTTGGCCCAACAATACCGCCAGCGGGCGGTGGCGATCCGGCCGCTGACGCCGACCTTCCATCATCGCTTCGCGGTGGTCTATCCGTCGACCCTGCGGCTGTCCAGCGTCGCCGAACGCTTCGCCGCCGACCTGCGCGCGGTGGCGGATGAAATCATGGAGGCACCGCCGGCGAGATCAGATGACGCCGCTGTCGCGTAAGGTGGCGATCTCGGCAGCGGATAGGCCGAGCCAGGTGCCGTAAACATCGTCGTTGTGCTGGCCGAGGCGCGGGCTGGGGACGATGGGCAGGGGCTTGGAGTCGTGGAAGCGCAGCGGGCTTCCCGGCACGACGATGCGGCCGAGATCGGGATGGTCGATCCAGTGCAGCATGCCGCGTTCGTGCATGTGCGGATCGTTCATCACCTCGATCAGGCCGCGCACCGGGGCGCAGGGGACGCGCAGCGCGCGCAGTTCGGCCACCACCTCGGCGGTGGTGCGCGCCCGGGTCCAGGCGGCGACGATGGCGTCGGTCTCGGCCATGTGGGCCGAGCGCGCCTTGTTGTCGGCGAAGCGCGGATCGATGGTGAGCTCCGGCTTGCCCATGGCCTTGGTCAACCGGTGCCAGTGATCGTCCACCGCGTTGATGATGGCGACGTGGCCGTCGGCCGTCGCATAGACGTTATAGGGCGACAGGCCGAGGCCACCGTGATGGTTGCCGGTGCGCGTCGGCGCGCCGGCGCCGCGCAGCAAGAGGCCCAAGTTGGAGGCGAGGCTGGGATAGACCGTCTCCTGCATGGCGACCTCGACCAGGCGGCCGCGGCCGCTGCGCTCGCGCTGGAACAGCGCCGTGACGATGGCGGCGTACAAATGGGTGCCGCCCAAGAAATCGACGACGGCGGCGCCGGCCTTCAACGGCGGGCCATCGGCGAAGCCGGTGATTGCCATGATGCCGGAGGCGGCCTGCACGGTCAGGTCCATGGCCAGGTTGTCGCGGTCGGGTCCGGTGAGCCCGTAGCCGGAACCGGAGCCGTAGACCAGGCGCGGGTTCTCCTGGCGCAGCCGGTTCCAGCCGACGCCCAAGCGATCGAGCACGCCCGGCGCGAAATTCTCGACCACCACGTCAGCCTTCTGCGCCATGCGTATGAACAGCTCGCGGCCGCGTTCGTCCTTGAGGTTGAGCGTCACGGCGCGCTTGTTGGAATTGAGCATGGCGAGCGGCAATTGCGCGCCTTTTCCGGCGGTGCGCCGGCGTGCCGGCTCGCCGCCGTGGGCCTCGATCTTGATGACATCGGCGCCGGCCTGGGCCATCAGGAAGCCGACGTAGGGGCCGAGGTAGACTTGGCCGAGGTCGAGCACGGTGAGGCCGGTCAGCGGCAGGTCGGGATGATCGGGCATCGGAGCGTGGCCTTTTTAGGTTGGAATGCCTTGCGAGCGTGGCGGGCGGGTTTCCCTCTCTCCCTGTCCCTCCCCCTCGCGGGGGGAGGGGACGCTGTTACAGCCTCCCGTCGCCATGACAGTGTGCTGCGGTGCTGCCATAGAGTTCCCTCCCCCCGCGAGGGGGAGGGACAGGGAGAGGGGGACTGGCCGGTAAAGACACATCGAGTCTAATGATACGCGCCGTCGAGGAGGTCGCGGGCGATGATCAGGCGTTGGACTTCGCTCGGGCCTTCGCCGATGCGGCGGATGCGCATTTCGCGGTACCAGCGTTCGAGCGGCAGGTCTTTCGTCACGCCCATGCCGCCGTGGATCTGCATGGCGCGGTCGACCACTCGGCCGCCGGCTTCGGCGGCGAGCAGCTTGGCCAAAGCCGCATCGGTGCGATAGGGCTCGCCGCGGTCGCATTTGGCGGCAGCCGCTAGGATCAGGCCGATGGAGGTGCGGATGTCGAGTTCGTTGTCGACGATCATCCATTGGATCGCCTGGCGCGAGGCCAGCGGCGCGCCGAAGGTCTGGCGCAGCTTGGCGTAATCTATGGCCATGGCTTGCGCCTTGATGGCGATGCCGATGCAGGCGGCGGCATAGGGGATGCGCTGGCGCGACAGCCGTTCGTTGGCGATGGAGAAGCCCTTGTCGACCTCGCCCAGAACGTTGCGTTCGGGGATGCGCAGATTGTCGAACTGCAATTCGCAGGCGTAGTGGGATGAACGTAGGGTGTGGACGACGCGGCGCACATGAAAGCCCGGCATGTCGGCATCGACGATGAAACAGGTGATGCCATTGCGGCCCTTGGCGGCGTCGGTGCGGGCGAAGATGATGCCGTACTGGGCCTTGTCGGCGGCGCTGATGTAAATCTTGGCGCCGTTGATGACCCAATGATCGCCGTCCTTGACCGCCTTGGTCTGGATGGCGCGGGCCGGGTCGCTGCCGCCCGACGGCTCGGTCAGGCCGAAGAAGCCCTTCATCTCGCCGCGCAGGGTCGGGTACAGATAGCGTTCCTTCTGGTCATCGTTGGCTTCGTAAAGCTGGGCCAGGCCGGTGGCGCCGAAGACGTTGTAGCAGGGGGCGTAGAGGCCGGCCCGGTGCTGCGCCATTTCGAAAGCGAGCAAGGCGCGGGTGGTGAGGTCCAATCCGGGGCCGCCGTATTCCTCCGGGATGTCGATGCCGAACAGGCCCATCTGCTTGGTCATCGCGGTGAGGCGTTCGTAATCCTCGGGTTCCAGCTCGCTGGCGTCGGGGTCGAGCTTGTCTTCCAGCGGCAGGATTTCCTCGCGCAAGAAGCGGCGCACCTGTTCGACCAGCATGCGTTGTTCGTCGGTCATCGGCAGGTCCACGGTGCGCTCCTCGTCTTCTCGTCGTTCGTTCAGGCCGGACTTAGGCGGCCGAGTCGCCGTATGTCGACATCGGTATTGCTGCTGGGCAGGCCGCCGTGTTCGGCGACATGCAGCATGAGCAATTCCTGATGCCGGGTGGTGTACTGCATGTTGACCTCGTAACGGAAGCAGGACGGCTTGCCGGCGCGCAGCGCGAGCCAGCGTTCCAGCTCGCTGCGCAGCCCGAACAGGGTGCGCCCGCCGGCAAAGCCGATATAGACGATGCTGCCGTCGGGCTCGCCGATCTGATAGATGCCGAGCTGGCCGGGCAGCTTGGCCACATTCTCTTCCGTCATCTCGATCCAGGGTTTGGTCAGGCGCAGGTTCATGGGTGGGACTCGCTGCTGAAATATCCGTCGGCGGAGAGATCACCCCTCTCCCTATCCCTCTCCCTCAAGGGGAGAGGGGACCATGCGGCGATACCACGCTCAGGTGGCTGACGAGACGGGCGCTGGCGACAGCGTCCCCTCCCCCCGCGAGGGGGAGGGACAGGGAGGGGGGGCTCCTTGCGGAATGAATCGAACGAAAATGCCATGGCCCCTTCCCTATGCGCCAGTAAAGCGCGGCGGGCGCTTTTCGGCGTGTGCCGTGCGGCCTTCTTTGGCGTCGGCGCTGTGCACGGCTTTGAGCACGGCGGCGTCGACGTCGGCGTGGGCGATGGGGTCGCGGAAGCTCATGGCGCGGCCGATCACGGCCTTCACCGCGCGCAAGGATAGGGGGGCGTTGGCGGCCAAGCGTTCGATGACGGCGGCGGCGGCGGACAGCAGTTGGTCCGGCGGCAGGGCTGATGCGATCAGGCCCAAGGCGGCCAGCCGTTCGGCGGAGACCGCGTCGCCCAGCAGCAAAATCTGGCGGGTCACCGCCGGCCCGGCCAGTTCCAGCAGCTTGTTGGTCAGGTGCCAGGTCGGCGCCAGGCCGATCTGCACCAGCGGCATGGCGAAGCGCGCCGCCGTGCTGGCCACGACGATATCGGCATGCAAGGCCAGTTCGCAGCCGCCGGCGATGGCCGGGCCCTGGACGACGGCGACGACGGGCAGGGGATAGGCGGCGATGGCGTGCAACGCCGGTTCGATGGAGCTTTCGGCGGCGGAGGTGAGTTCGCGCCGGGTGGTGAGATCGAGCCCGGCGCAGAAGACGCCGCCCTCGGCGCGCAGCACCGCCAGGCGTTCGCCGGCGGCGGGAGCGTGGGGGAAGGCCTCGGTCAGGGCGGCCAGCATCTCGGGGTCGAGCGCGTTGCGCTTGTCGGCCCGGTTCAGCCGCACCGTGCGCACACCGTCGCGGACTGCCACCTCGACCTTCATCGCCGCCCCTGCCGGTTGGTGTTTTCATTGGCCCGGACGGGCCCGTGCGCGCTTATAGCAGCTTGGGGGGTAGGGGAGAATGACTTTAGGTCAAGGGGCGTTGCGCGATGGTTGGGCTGCCGGGCCGGATCCCCGGCAATGTCAAAGCAACGTGTTGATCGCCAAGTGCAGGCATGCCGAGTTGCGGGCCAAATTGAAATAGACCGACCGTTCCTCTTGTCCCGCTGAACGTTTGCGTCACCCGCACGTGCGGCTGCGGCGGCTCCGCGTACTTGGCGAATTGCGCCTGTTCCGCGACGGGCGTCGCTAGCACCGTCAGCAGTTCCTCGAAGGGCTGGACGTCGTCATCTTCTATCTCGATCAACGAGTGCTGAACCTAGCTCATCAAGCCTGGCATGCAGGCGGATGATATCCTTTTCGATGCGGACGATGGCACCGTATTCGGCCTGTTCCTCCGCCTGATGCTGACGCTGCATGGCGTCCACGATCACGGCGATAAACAGGTTCAGCACGGTGAAGGTGGCGAGCAGGATATAGGGGATAAAGAACGCGGGCGCATAGGGGTGAGTCTCCTTCACCTGCCGCACAATATCCGGCCAGCCTTCAAGCGTCATGATCTGAAAAAGGCTGAACAGTGAAGCCTGCAATGTACCGAAGAATTCCGGATGTGTGGCGCCGAACAGCTTGGTCGCCATTACCGAGAACACATAAAAAAGAATCACCAAGATCGCGCCAATGGAGCCGATGCCGGGAATGGCGGAAATCAGTCCTTCGATTACGCGCCGCAGGCGGGGGAAAATGGAGATAAGCCTGAGCACCCGCAATACGCGCGCGGCTCGCAGCACGGCAAATGCTTCATTAGCAGGCATGAAGGCGATGGCGACTACGATGAAGTCGAAAACACTCCACGGATCGCGGAAGAAGCGCCAGCCATTGGCACCAAGCCGGATGGCCAGCTCAAGCACGAAAATCCACAGAATCACCTGATCGATGGCTTTCAGCGCCGGACCGAATTGCGCCATAATGGCCGGGTATGTTTCCATACCGAGAATAATGGCATTAATAATTATCAACCCGATGATGAGCTTAGAGAATCCACTATTTTCCGTCAGCTTGCTCAGCCGCTGGCGGAAGCCTGTCGGTATTTTGATGGTTGCATCCATTAATGTGACTTTGTGGTAGCGGCTTCACCGCGCGTTTTATAAAGGGACACAACCACACCAGCCATGATCGCCGCCCCTGTCGCCTGCCGGTTATGCGGGTTCTAGCGGTCCGGATGGACCGTGGGGCGGTTATAGCAGGTTGGGGGGTGGGGGCTAAATTCTCATTCCAAGTGCAACACCGTTATGCTTCGGAGTTGCGATGGGAATTCACTATGGTCAGCTCGACCTTGATGAGCGTTACGAGCTTTATCGTCTCCGGGAGGACGGT
>CAMCUA010000118.1 GCA_945878455.1 Asaia bogorensis
ACAGCGATTGACCGCCTCGCACCAGACGAACAGCCTCCTGCTTGAACTCCAGCGTGTAGCGCGCCCGCTCCATTCCCGTCATATCCGTTCCTCCAAAACTGATGATACACATTCAGCCTTGGGAGACGTTCTTCGGGGGCAAGGTCAGTCTTCCAGCAATTGTCCGTCGGCTTCGGCGTTGGTCCGCGCCGTCGTGTTGCCGATGGCGGCAAAGCGCGCCGTCTGGCGTTGGCGGGCTCGGGCGACGCGGTCGGCCACCGCGGCGCTGCCTTCCCTCGGCGGCGGCAGCGACAGGTCGGCCGGGTTGACCGCCGGCACGTCGACATGCAGGTCGATGCGGTCGAATAGCGGACCGGAAATCTTACTCTGATAATCGGCGGCGCAGCGCGGCGCCCGCGAACAGGCCTGACCCGGATCGTCGAGATAGCCGCAGCGGCACGGGTTCATCGCCGCAACCAGTTGCACGCGCGCCGGATAGACGACATGGGCGTTGACCCGCGCCACGGCGATGCGCCCGCTTTCCAGCGGCTGGCGCAGCGCCTCCAGGGCGCCGCGCTGGAACTCCGGCAGCTCGTCCAAAAAAAGCACGCCGAGATGTGCCAGGGAAACCTCCCCTGGCCGCGCCCGCAGACCGCCGCCGACCAGTGCCGGCATCGAAGCCGAATGGTGCGGGTCGCGGAATGGCCGGCGGCGAATCACCGCGCCGTCGGCCAATTGTCCTGCCAGGCTTTGGATCATGCTGACCTCCAGCGACTCGGCCGGCGTCAACGGCGGCAAAATTCCTGAAAGCCGCGCCGCCAGCATCGATTTGCCCGAACCTGGCGGACCGATGAACAGCAAGTTATGGCCGCCGGCCGCCGCGATCTCCAAGGCCCGCTTGGCGCTCTCCTGACCCTTGATGTCGGCCAGATCGAGCCCGCTCACCGACTCTTCGGCCAGGCGTGGCGTCGGCCGCCCGAGCACCTGGTTGCCTTTAAAATGGTTGATCAGGGCGAGCAGCGAAGGTGCCGCGACGATGTCGATGTCGCCGGCCCACGCCGCCTCGCCGCCTTGGGCGGCCGGACAGATCAGGCCGCGTTGCAAACCGGCGGCGTGGATGGCCGCCGGCAATACGCCGGCCACCGCCGCCAGCGCGCCGTCGAGCCCAAGCTCACCCAAAGCGATATAAGATTCCAGCACGTCGCCGGGCAGCGCCCCCATGGTGGCGAGCAGGCCGAGTGCGATGGGCAGGTCGAAGTGGCTGCCTTCCTTGATCATGTCGGCCGGGGCCAAATTGACGGTGATGCGCTTTGGCGGCAGTGCCAGCCCCATGACGGCCAGCGCGCCGCGCACCCGCTCGCGGCTCTCGCCCACCGCCTTGTCGGCCAGACCGACCACCGTGAAGGCGGGCAGGCCCGCGGTCATCTGGACCTGAACGTCGACGTCCAGGGCCTCGATCCCTTGAAAGGCCACCGTGCGGACGCGCGCGACCATGTGTTGCGGAACCCTCGTGGCCTTTTGTCGCGGCGATTGTAGGGGGGTGAGGCAGAGGGCGGCAAGCCTCAGGCTTTACACCAGCAGCAAGCCCAACACACTGTCGAGCCGCACCAGCCCCTCTGCCGTGCAGCGCAAACCTGCCTTGTCCATTGTCAGGAATCCACCATCGATCAGCCCCGCCAGCTTCGCCGAATCGAAAGCGGCATCCAGTTCCATCCCGGTCGCGGCGCGGAACGTGTCCGGCCGCAGCCCCTCGCCTAGGCGCAGTCCCATCATCGCCGCCTCGTCCCGGCGTTCCTCTGGGCTCAGCGTTTCCGCCGTGATGATGCCATGACCGCGGGCTTCCACCGCCGCCAGCCAGGCCAACGGTCCGGGCAGTGTGCGTGTCCCCGTCCACGCATCGCTTCCATCGCCGGGCGGCAGGCGGCCGTGGGCGCCTGGGCCGATGCCGACATAGGGCCCCGCCCGCCAATAGGTCTGGTTATGGCGGCATTCGGCGCCCGGCCGGGCGTGGTTGGAAATCTCGTAGGCCGGCAGGCCGGCACCGGTCAAACGTTCCTGTGTCGCCTCCCACAGCTCGACGGCGCGATCCTCCGGGGCGGCGGGCACCCCCTGTTTGTGGAAGGCGGTGCCCTTCTCGATGGTCAACTGGTAGACGGAAAGATGCTCCGGCGCGAAGGCCAACGCATGGTCGAGTTCCTTCTGCCAAGCCGCCACCGTCTGCCCCGGCCGGGCGTAGATCAGGTCGAAGGAAAAGCGAGGCACGGCGCCCGCTGCTGCCGCGATGGCGGCCTCGGCCTGCTGCGCATCGTGGGCGCGCCCGAGGAAGGCCAGCGCAGTGTCGTCGAAAGCCTGCACGCCGATCGACATGCGGTTGACCCCGGCTTCGGCGAAGGCGCGGAAGCGTGCTGCTTCCACCGACGACGGATTGGCTTCCAAGGTGATTTCGACGTCGCTGGCCACCGGCCAGCGCGCTTTGATGGCTTCGATCACGGCGGCGGCCGTTACCGGCTCCATCAGCGATGGCGTGCCGCCGCCGAAGAAGACGCTGGTCACGCGCCGCCCTGCCGTCCGCGCCACATGGTGGTCGAGTTCGGTGAGATAGGCACGCCGCCAGCGGCCGTGTTCGACAGCGCCTTCGGCGACGTGGCTGTTGAAGTCGCAATAGGGACACTTGGAGACGCAGAACGGCCAATGGACGTAGATGCCAAAGCCAGTGTCAATGCCGGCCGGTGGCATGGCGCCGCGGCTGGTCAGGTTGCCTCCGCCTGCAAACAGGCGGCGACAAGTTTATTGAAGGCCACCGCCCGGTGGCTGATGGCGTGTTTGGCGTCCGGCTCCATCTCGCCGCAGGTGAGATTGTGACCCTCGGGGATGAAGATGGGATCATAGCCGAAACCCCGCTCGCCGCGCGGTGGCCAGGTCAGGTTGCCGCGCACCGTACCCTCGAACACCTCCTCGTGGCCATCGGGCCAGGCCAGCGCTAGCCAGCAGACAAAGGTGGCGCGCCGGTCGCCGCTGTCGCCCAGTGCCAGCTGCACCCGTTCCATGGCGAGGCGGAAGTCCTTGCGCGGGCCGGCCCAGCGGGCGGAATGGATGGCTGGCTGACCGTTCAGCGCCGTGACGCACAGGCCTGAATCGTCGGCGAGCGCCGGTAGCATCGCCACCTGCGCTGCCGCATGGGCCTTGATGCGCACATTGTCGAGAAAGGTGGCGCCGTCTTCCTCCGGTTCGATCAAGCCGAGCTCGCCGGCCGATAGGGTCGTCATGCCGAACGGCACGACCAGAGCTGAAATCTCCGTCAGCTTGCCGGGGTTGTGCGTGGCGATCACCAGCTTGCCTGGTGCCAGGCGGCGCGCTTTCAAAGATGTCCTTGCCATGCTCATAAACGCTGCATTGCCGAATCAGGCGATGCCCAGCGCTGCGCGCTGCAAGCTACAGAGTTCGTCGACTCCCTTCTGTGCCAGGCTCAGCAACTCGATGAACTGCTGGCGTGAGAATGGATGTTCCTCGGCGGTGCCCTGCACTTCGACGATACCGCCACGTGCCGTCAGCACGAAGTTGGCGTCGCATTCGGCGGTGCTGTCCTCGGCATAGTCGAGATCGAGCACGGCGTTGTTTTGATATAGGCCTGACGACACGGCGGCCACCTGGTCGGTGAACGGCAGGGCCTTGAGCAGGCCGACCGATATCATGCGCTGACAGGCCCGGTGCAGGGCGACGTAGGATCCGGTGATGGCGGCGGTGCGGGTGCCGCCGTCGGCCTGGATGACGTCGCAATCGACCTTGATCTGCACCTCGCCCAGCGCTTTGAGGTCGGTGACGGCGCGCAAGCTGCGGCCGATCAGGCGCTGGATTTCCTGGGTGCGGCCCGATTGCTTGCCGCGCGCCGCCTCGCGGTCGGTGCGCTGCGCCGTGGCGCGCGGCAGCATGCCGTATTCGGCCGTGACCCAGCCCTTGCCCGAATCGCGCAGCCAGAACGGCACCCGCTCCTCGACCGAGGCGGTACACAGCACATGGGTATCGCCGAATTTTGCCAGGCACGAACCTTCGGCGTATTTGGCCACGTCGGGTTCCAAGGTTACAACCCGCAACGCGTCGAAGACGCGGCCGGAGGGTCGGGAAACAGTCATAGCGGTGCTCCTGGCAGGGCGGGCTTTCATCTGAAAGCCGGCGGGGGCGGCACGCTAGAGCATTTTGCCGTCCTGTTGAACCGTTCTGATGCGCCCGGCCGTTGCGTTGACGCAGGGTGAGGCGGTTACTACATTCCGGACGCCCCCATTCCCGGTCCCGCGGTTACCGCGGGCCGTGGCGATGGGTTAGGAACGGCCATGATCCACGAGCTCAACGAACGATCGCGGGAAATCTTCCGGCATATCGTCGATGCCTACGTCGCTTCGGGCGAACCGGTTGGCTCGCGCACCTTGGCGCGGCGCATGGACCTGCGCCTGTCGCCGGCCACAATCCGCAACGTCATGGCCGATTTGGAGGAAGCCGGCCTGCTGTTCGCGCCGCATACCTCGGCGGGCCGCTTGCCGACCGAGGCGGGACTGCGCCTGTTCGTCGATGGTTTGCTCGAAGTGGGTAACCTGGGTGCAGAAGAGCGGAAATCCCTGGATAGCCGCATCGCCGGCAGCGGCCGCAATGTCGAAGCCCTGCTCCAGGAAGCCACCCTGGCGCTGTCGGGGCTTGCCCATTGCGCCGGTGTCGTGCTGGCGCCGAAGACGGAAAGCCCGCTCAAGCACATAGAATTCGTCAATCTCAGCCCGGGCCGCGTTCTGGTCGTCCTGGTCACCGAAAACGGCGTCGTCGAAAACCGCATCTTCGAGGCGCCGCCTGGCATTCAGCCTTCAACCCTGGTCGAGGCCGGCAACTACCTCGGCGCCCGGCTGGTCGGACGCACGCTGCACGAAGCGCACGAATCGATCTTCGCCGAACTCGAGCAGCAAAAGGCCCAGCTCGACGAACTCACCAAGAAAGTGGTCGAGGGTGGATTGGCGACCTGGGCCGGCGAGAAAACCGGCGGCGTGTTGATCGTGCGCGGCCAGGCCAACCTGTTGGAAGATATTTCCGCCGTCGCCGACCTGGAGCGTATCCGCGCCCTGTTCCAGGCTTTGGAAACCAAGGAGACGGTGCTGAAATTGTTATCGCTGGCCGATATGGCAGAAGGCGTGCGCATTTTCATCGGTGCCGCCAACCAGCTGTTCGATGTCACCGGCTGCTCGATGATCGTGTCGCCCTATCGCGACAGCCAGCAAAAGATTGTCGGCGCCATCGGCGTGATCGGCCCGACCCGCATGAATTATGCCCGCATTATTCCCATGGTCGACTATACAGCCAAGCTGATCGGCCGGCTGCTCGGTTGACCGGTACGACGAAGAAGGACGATTCGATGACTTCAGACGAAACCCTGCGCGAACGCGAGAACATGGCCACGGCCCCGGCCAGCGAGGGCGATGGCGCGGCGGGGGCCGATGCGGCTGCCAATGAAAATGCCGCTCCCCTGGTTGATCCCGAGGTCTTGGCTGCCGAACTCGCCGACACGAAGGATAAATTGCTGCGCGCCTTGGCTGAGGTCGAGAACGTGCGTCGTCGGGCTCAGCGCGACAAAGAAGACGCCACGCGCTATGCCACCGCGGGCTTTGCCCGTGACATGCTTGGCGTTGCCGACAATCTGCGCCGGGCGCTCGAATCCATCGCGCCCGAGGCGCGCGGTACCAACGGGGCGGTGGAAAACTTGGTCGTCGGTGTCGAGATGACCGAGCGGACCTTGCTCGCTGCCTTGGAGCGCAATGGCGTAAGGGCGATGGAGGCGGTGGGTCAGGTGTTCGACGCCAATCGCCACGAAGCGCTCTATGAGGTGCCCGACCCGAATCAGCCAGCCGGCACCATCCTGCAAGTGGTGGAACGTGGCTACATGTTGCGTGACCGGTTGCTGCGCCCGGCCAAAGTCGGCATCGCCAAAGGCGGTCCAAAGGCCGAACCGGTGTCCGAATCGCCGCCTGGGGGGGCCATCGAGGCGGCCGAGCAGCGTGCATCCACGGCTTATGGAAAGCGGGCGGATGCCGGCGGTAACATCAACGAAGAACTCTAAACCCTGCCCTCAGCCAACAGCGATACCTGGCTGAAACGATTGCGGTTGGTTGGACCTGAGCAGCCGGGCGTTGGTGACGGCCGGGGACGTTCCTGACAAGATGCGATTCTTGGAACTGCGGCGGTTGCGTGGCCGCATGCCGGGACCTATATATCGCCCGGACTTACAGGGCAAGTTTAGCCTATGCCGTCCCCATGCAGCGGGGACTTCGTTTCACACTCCCGTCGTCAGGGCGCCATTGGGCCTGACCGGCGGCCGGATTACGGCAGGTGATCGCTATGAGTAAAGTTATTGGAATCGACCTCGGTACCACCAACTCCTGCGTCGCGGTGATGGAAGGCAAAGAGCCCCGCGTCATCGAGAACTCGGAGGGTGCCCGCACCACCCCGTCCATGGTGGCCTTCACCGAATCGGGCGAACGCCTGGTCGGCCAATCGGCCAAGCGCCAAGCGGTGACCAATCCGGAGAACACATTTTTCGCTATCAAGCGGCTGATCGGCCGGCGTTACAACGATCCGATGACCAAGAAGGACAAGGACTTGGTCCCCTATAAAATCATCGAGGGCGACAACAGCGACGCCTGGGTCGAATCGCGCGGCAAGAAGTATTCCCCATCGGAAATTTCTGCCTTCATCCTGCAGAAGATGAAGGAAACCGCAGAAAGCTTTCTCGGCGAAACGGTGACCCAGGCGGTCATTACCGTGCCCGCCTATTTCAACGACTCCCAACGCCAAGCAACCAAGGACGCCGGCAAGATCGCCGGGCTCGAGGTGTTGCGCATCATTAACGAGCCGACGGCTGCTGCCCTTGCCTATGGCATGGAAAAGAAACACACCGGCACTGTCGCGGTCTACGATTTGGGTGGTGGCACGTTCGACATCTCGATCCTCGAGATCGGCGATGGCGTCTTCGAAGTGAAGTCGACCAACGGCGATACCTTCCTGGGCGGCGAAGACTTCGACCAGCGCGTCGTCGATTACTTGGCCGACGAGTTCAAAAAGGAACAAGGCATCGACCTGCGTAGTGATCGACTCGCCCTACAGCGGCTGAAAGAATCCGCCGAGAAGGCCAAGATCGAGTTGTCGAGTTCGATGCAGACCGAGGTCAACCTGCCCTTCATCACGGCAGACCAGAATGGACCCAAGCATCTCAACATCAAATTGACCCGGGCCAAGCTCGAATCCTTGGTCGACGAGCTGATCCAGCGCACGGTTGGCCCGTGCAAGGCAGCGTTGAAGGACGCCGGCCTGACGGCAGGTGAGATCAACGAAGTCATTCTGGTTGGCGGCATGACCCGCATGCCCAAGGTCGCCGATACAGTGAAGCAGTTCTTCGGCCGTGAACCGCACAAGGGCGTCAACCCCGATGAGGTGGTCGCCTTGGGTGCCGCCATCCAGGGCGGTGTGCTGAAGGGCGATGTCAAGGACGTGCTGCTGCTTGACGTCACACCGCTCTCCCTTGGCATCGAAACCCTGGGCGGCGTCTTTACCCGTCTCATTGAACGCAACACGACAATTCCGACGCGCAAAAGCCAGGTGTTTTCGACCGCCGAGGACAGCCAAAGCGCGGTGACCATCCGCGTCTTCCAAGGTGAACGCGAAATGGCGGCGGATAACAAATTGTTGGGTCAATTCGACCTGATGGGCATTCCGCCGGCGCCGCGCGGCATGCCGCAGATCGAGGTTACCTTCGACATTGACGCCAACGGCATCGTCAACGTCTCGGCCAAGGATAAAGCCACCAGCAAGGAGCAGCAGGTGCGTATCCAGGCTTCCGGCGGGCTAACGGACGCGGACATCGACCGCATGGTCAAGGAAGCCGAGGAACATGCCGGTGAGGACAAAAAGCGCCGGGCGGCGGTAGAGGCCCGCAATCAGGCCGATACCCTGATTCACACCACCGAGAAGAACCTCAAGGAATATGGCGACAAGGTTGCCGCCAGCGAAAAGCAAGCCATCGAAAAAGCATTGGCCGATCTCCAGGCCGTGAAAGATGCGGAAGATGCCGAAGCCATTACCGCCAAGAGCGAGGCATTGGCCCAGGTGTCGATGAAGCTGGGCGAAGCCATGTACAAAGCCAGCCAGGAAGCTTCGGGCGATGCTGGTGCGGCATCCGGCGGTACGTCCGGTAGTGGTAACGCCGATGACCCGAAGGTGGTGGATGCCGACTTCGAAGAGGTGGATCCGAACAAGGACAAGAAGGCCAGCTGATCGGTTGACGGCGAACGGCAGCATGCCGACGAACGCCCGAGCTGCATGGGTTGCCGCCCGCCACGCCGTCATCGGTGCGGCGGGCGGTGTCGTGCCTGGCCGCGGGTTAAGGGGGGACGATGGCCGCTGACGACTACTACGCCATTCTCGGTGTTGCTCGCGATGCCAGCGCGGACGATCTGAAAAAAGCCTATCGTAAATTGGCTTTGCAGCATCACCCGGACCGCAATCCTGGCGACAAGGATGCGGAACAGCGCTTTCGCGAACTGGGCGAAGCCTATGAGGTGCTTAAGGATCCGCAAAAGCGCGCCGCCTACGACCGCTTCGGCAAGGCTGCTTTCGAACAAGGCGGCGGTGGCTTCGGGGGTGCTGCCGGCGGCGGGTTCGCCGATGTTTTCGATGAGATGTTCGGCGACTTCTTTGCTGGCGGGCGCGGCGGCAGCTCCCGTGGCGGGGCCAGCCGTGGCGCGGACTTCCGCTACAACATGGAAATCACGCTGGATGAGGCGTTTGCCGGGAAGCAGGCGAAGTTCACCGTGCCGACTTCGGTCGCCTGCGAGCCATGCAAGGGCAACGGCTCTGCCCCAGGCAGCGCGCCCACCACGTGCGGCACGTGCAACGGCCACGGCCGGGTGCGCTCGCAATCCGGGTTCTTCACCGTCGAACGGACATGTCCGTCCTGTAATGGGGCTGGCCGGGTGATCAAGGATCCTTGTCGCGGTTGCGGCGGTACGGGCCGCGTGCACAAGGAAAAGCAACTCTCCGTCACCATTCCCCCCGGTGTCGAGGACGGCACCCGTATCCGTCTGTCGGGCGAGGGCGAAGCCGGCATGCGCGGGGCGCCGCCGGGCGATCTTTACATCTTTCTCGCGGTCAAGCCGCACCGACTATTTCAGCGTGACGGCGCCAATATCCATTGTCGTGTGCCGATTCCGATGACCACCGCGGCCCTTGGCGGGGCCATCGAAGTGCCGTCCATCGACGGCTCGCGGGCGAAGATCTCCATCCCAGCCGGGGCGCAGACCGGCCGCCAGTTCCGACTGCGCGGCAAGGGCATGAGCGTGCTGCGTTCCGAGGCGCGCGGCGACATGTTCGTCCAAGCCACCGTTGAAACGCCGGTCAAACTGACCAAGCGGCAAAAGGAATTGCTGAAAGAATTTGCCGCGGCCGGCCAGGAATCCGAGCAGAGCCCCGAATCCCATGGCTTCTTCGCCAAGGTGAAGGAACTGTGGGAAGACCTGAAGGAATAGGGTCGCCGCCGTTCTTGCGGGCATGTTTCGGTCCCTGGCATTGGGCGCTATGGTGACGCCGGGATGACCGGAATTGGGGCGGGGGATACATCATGAAAATCGGGATCGTCGGTTGCGGCGGTCGCATGGGCTGCATGCTGGTTGCCGAGGTCGCCGGCATGGCAGGCTGCGCGTTGGCCGGCGGCACCGAAGCGCCGAACAGTTCGCTGATCGGTCGCGATGTGGCTGAAGTGGCCGGCTTAGCCGCGATAGGCATTGCCATCAGCGGCGATGCCGAAGCCCTGTTTGCCAGCGCCGATGCGGTCATCGATTTCACCGTTCCCGCTGCCACGGCCCATCACGCGATGCTGGCTGCCCGGCATCGCACAGCACTGATT
>CAMCUA010000119.1 GCA_945878455.1 Asaia bogorensis
GGCATCGCACAGCACTGATTGCTGGCACGACAGGACTTTCCGCCGAACAGCAAGCCGCGGTCGTCGCGGCGGCGGAGCAGACGGCCGTGCTGCAAGCCGCCAACATGAGCCCCGGCATCAACATGCTGATGGCCCTGACCAAGCGGGTAGCAGCGACCTTGGGTGTGGACTACGACATTGAAGTGCTGGAGATGCACCACCGTCACAAGGTCGATGCGCCGTCGGGCACCGCGTTGGCCTTGGGCCAAGCCGCGGCGGACGGTCGCCAGGTGGCGCTGAACGATGTCGCCCAGCGGGTGCGCGACGGCCATACTGGCGCCCGGCGTTCGGGCGATATCGGTTTTGCCACCTTGCGCGGGGGCGATGCCGCCGGCGAGCATACGGTGATTTTCGCCACTGATGGCGAACGGTTGGAGCTTGGCCATCGGGCTTCTTCGCGCGCCGTGTATGCCCGTGGTGCCGTGCGCGCCGCGCAATGGCTGCGGGGGCGGCCGCCAGGCCTCTATTCGATGCTCGACGTGCTGGGCTTCGCCTGAGCCGTCAGCCTTCGGCGCTGGCCGGTGGCACCGACAACCGCCGCAGCGCGTCTTCCAGCATCAGTCCCAGCTCACCGATCTCGTCGGGGGCCAGAAACGCGCCGACCACGATGCTGCGTCCGTGGGAACGCAGCTCCAAGCCGGTATTCCGCCCGTCCCTGCATTGGATGCATAGGCGCAGCCAGTGTGGTTGAAACGTCCAACGGTGCCGCCCGCCGTAACTGTCGAAGCGCTCGACGATCAATTTGCGTTCCGTCAGATCGATCGTCTCGTGCATCAGGCGCCGCCGCACGTTGAACCAGAAAGCACCGGCCAACAGCACCAGTTCGAGTCCCAAGAAACCACTGACCGGCCAAGCGCCAAGCGCGATGAAGGCCATGCTGAGCGCGGTCAGCACGATAGCCAACAGCAACAAGACGCGGAACAGGATCACACCGCCCGCGCTGCGGTGCGGGAAAAGCACACGACGGAAATGGATCTCGTCGGCCATGTCGCTCATAAGCCCGGCAGTCTAGCGGCCCGCGGCGCGGCGGCCAAAAGGAATCCCCTTGCCGGACTCTACCCTGCCGATAAGGTAGCAGGCCGATAACGGGGCGAGGTTCGGGGTCATGAAAAAGGCTGATATTGCGCTGTTTTACGATCGCCTGGCGGCGACGATTCCCGAACCGAAGGGCGAACTCGACTATATCAATCCCTATACCCTGTTGGTCGCCGTCGTGCTGTCGGCGCAGGCCACCGATGTCGGTGTCAACCGGGCCACCGGGCCGCTGTTCAAGGTTGCCGACACGCCGCAAAAGATGCTGGCTTTGGGCGAAGCGCGGGTGCGCGACTACATCAAGACCATCGGTCTGTTCAATACCAAGGCCAAGAACGTCATCGCACTCAGCCGGTTGCTCATCGAGCGCCATGGCGGCGACGTGCCGCGCGATCGTGCCGCGTTAGAGGCTTTGCCCGGGGTCGGGCGCAAGACCGCCAACGTCGTGCTCAACATCGCTTTTGGCGAACCGACCATCGCGGTCGATACCCATATCTTCCGGATCGGCAACCGCACCGGCCTGGCCCCCGGGCGCAACCCGCTCGACGTTGAACGCAAGCTGGAAAAGGTCACGCCGGTGGAACGCAAACTCCATGCCCACCACTGGCTGATCCTGCATGGCCGTTACGTCTGCAAGGCGCGCAAGCCCGATTGTCACCTGTGCGTCGTCGTCGATGTTTGCGCCTACAAGGCGAAGACGACGTTGGCACCAACTGGGAAAGCGAAAGCCGTGCCAACGGCGAAACCCCTCAAAGTGAAATAAGTCAACGGCCTCAACTGGCTGCCAGCCGTTCGGCTAACAGCGCCCTCAGGCAGCCGGGTCCGGCGACCGACATTCCTTTGCTGCGGTCGCGGGTTTCCACATGTTCCACCGCCATGCCGTCGCTCTTCTGATAGAGAATGACGGTCAGCACACAGTTGTCGGCGGCGTATTGCCACATCTCGGCCGGTGCGTCGCGGCGCATCAGGTCGGGATTGCCAAGGATGGCGGCGACAGTTTCCGCTTTGCGCCCTTTTAGGGCGGCGGGATCGTCGAAAGCAGGTTCGCCCAAGGCAGCAAAATGTCGGCGCACCAATGCTTCTGCGTCCGACGCCGGCGCATCCAACGAATTGGCGCTGGCAGCGGGCTGGGCGCGCAGGACATTCTGCGATGGCGCACGCCGCGGCGATACCGGTCGGCTCAATTGTTCCGGCGCCACCGGCGTCGCCACGCTGCTGGGTATTGCCGCGGACGGCGGTGGCGTTGTCTGGCAGGCGGCCAAGGACGCTGCCAGCAGGGCGATACAGGCGACGAGATGAAGGTCCCTGCCGAACGTCAGCATCGGCGCCTCTCCGACCGCTGCTAGCGATCGCTGGAAAAAGGCTCGGCCGCGCCGTCTTCGCCGGGACCTGCGCCGTCGTGATCGCCGCCGGGCGTTGCGCGGCTAAGAGACTGCATATCGCCGGTAACCTCGCCGCCCGATTCGATGACGATACGTCCATATCGGATGGAGCCGCTGACGCGACCCTGGGAACGAACTGTCAGTTTGTCACGGGCCAGCAAGTTGCCTTCGAAGGTTCCGGAGATATCTGCCTCGTCGACATTGGCGCTGCCCTTGAAGGTGCCGGTAAGCGCTACCTCGATGATGCGGGCGTCCGACAGCGCTGCTTCGACTCGGCCTTCGATAACCAGGCGGTCGCACGAGGTGATCTCGCCTTTGACCTCGATTTCCCGGCCGACGATCAGTTGCTTGGTCATACCCTCGCTTGGCCGTGGACGCTCAGGAAGATCGGATCGCTCCATGCGCCGTGCTGGCGCAGTCGAGTCGGTGGTTCGACGGACGGGTTCGGTGCGGAACGTGCGGGGTGCCGGGCCGGTTGTCGGTGCCGGGATACGCCCGCCGCGCCGGGAAAACGGCCGTAGCGAAGGCGATCCATCTTCACCTACTTCTTCGTCGGGAGCGTTTACCTGATCATCGCGCTCGTCGGCCATCGGCACCATTCCTTATTCTTGAGCCGGCCGTGGCAGGGGGCCGGAATATGCAACCGTCCGGGGTCAGCCCGGCATCCGTCTGGCGTCGCCGCGCCAGGATTCGAACAGGTGGACCATGGCAGCGGTGGCAATCACCGGGATCAGCAGGTTGACCAGCGGCACGGTCAGCAACAAAGCGATCAGCACGCCGGTTACCAAGAGGCTTCCGCTGTGGCGCTGGCGAAGCGCCGTGGCCTCGGCCGGCAATAAGCGTCGTAAGGCCACCAATTCGAAGTATTCACGCCCCAGAAGATAGCCGTTCACCGCGTAGAACACAAAAGGGAATACCGGCGGGAACAGCAGGAAAACCAGCAGAAACAGGTTAAGCACCACCAGCACGGCCGTAAACTGCAAGGCACCCAAGGCCGAAGCCAACACGGATTGTCCCTGGGCCATCGGTAAGTATGGATAATGGCGTTGTTCGACCGCCCCGGCGACCGAATCCAGCATGATGCCGACGACCAGGGTGATCACCGCCGGAAACAGCAGCCAGGTTAGCCACAGGGTTACTGCTCCGCCCAGCAGGTCGGCTATCCAGTCGAGCCAGCCGAGCCAGGGCCCGTCGAAGGCCTGGGTTGAAGCCAGAAGATAGAAAATGGCGGTCCATAGCCCGGCAAAGGTTACCGCCGCGACCGCGATGCCAATCCAAAACACCCGCCGGGTCTGCGGGTCGCCGAACTGATCCAGGGCTTTGGCAAAGGCGCCGAACATGACGCGCCCTATAGCATCGCCCGACCCGGCTGGCGAGTGCCACGCATCGGCAGGGTGCAGGCTGCCTTGTGAAGCAGGCCGCCATGAGTATACTGCGCCGCTTTGCGGGCCTTTCTACGACGACGGCCAGAACGTCGGATGTGCTGACGCGCCTGGCGACGCTCGCCCTCGGACCGGGCCACCACGGAGACCGCTGGATGAATAGACGCCGCTACGATGTGCTAACGATCGGCAATGCCTTGGTTGACGTGTTGGCGCATGCCGACCTAGAGGTCATTGCCAAGCTTGGCTTGGTCAAGAATGCTATGACGTTGGTCGATGAGGAGCGTGCCGAGGCATTGTATGCCGCGATGCCGCCGGGTATCGAAAGTTCTGGCGGTTCCGCGGCCAATACCGCCGCCGCCCTGGCTTCCTTGGGTGGCCGAGGCGCCTATATCGGCAAAGTGCGCGACGATCAGTTGGGTGAAGTCTTCCGGCACGATATTCGTGCCCTCGGTGTCACCTTCGACACACCCTCCAGCGCTGCCGGACCCGCCACTGGCCGGTGTCTGGTGTTCGTTACGCCAGATGCGCATCGTACCATGCAGACCTATCTCGGCGCAGCGTCGACGCTCAACCCGGATGATATAGATATGGCGACGGTGACCGGCGCCAGTGTGGTGTACCTGGAAGGCTACCTATGGGATCCGCCCAACGCCAAGCGAGCTTTCCTCAAGGCAGCCCGGCTTGCCGCTGCCGCCGGCGTCAAGGTAGCGCTCACGCTGTCGGACTCCTTTTGTGTCGATCGTCACCGTGAATCCTTTTTGGAATTGGTGCGCGATCATGTCGACATCCTGTTCGCTAACGAAGACGAGATCATATCCCTCTATCAAGTAAGCTCCTTCGATCAGGCGCTGGTGCATGTCTGCAACGACTGTCAGATCGCGGCACTGACCCGCAGCGAAAAGGGTTCAGTCATTGTTGCGGGAGATACGGTTCATAAAGTTGAAGCGGAGCCCGGTGTAACAGTGCGCGACACCACCGGTGCTGGCGACGCCTATGCCGCTGGGTTCCTCTACGGCTTCACCCACGATCTGGATGTGGTGAAGGCGGCACGCATCGGGGGGATTGCGGCGGCCGAAGTGATTAGCCATATGGGACCCAGGCCGGAGATCGAACTCGCCCGTCTGGTCCACGACGCCCTCGGCCAGGTTTAAGTACCAGGCCCTTTTGAAACACTGACTTCGGCAGCAGCAGACATATCCATGGAATTTCGTAACGTCGCTATCATCGCCCATGTCGACCATGGCAAGACGACGCTGGTCGATTGCCTCCTGCGCCAGTCGGGAACCTTCCGCGCAAACCAGCGGATTGCCGAACGGGCCATGGATTCCAACGACCTGGAACGCGAACGCGGCATCACCATTCTGGCCAAATGCACCTCGGTGGATTGGCAGGGAATGCGCATCAACATCGTTGATACGCCCGGTCACGCCGATTTCGGCGGCGAGGTTGAACGCATCCTCGACATGGTCGATGGCGTGTTGTTGTTGGTCGATGCTGCCGAAGGTCCGATGCCGCAGACCAAGTTCGTCTTGGCCAAGGCCTTGGCGCGGGGCTTGCGTCCCATCGTCGTCATCAACAAGGCCGACCGGCCGGATGCCCGTGTCGAGTGGGTGCACAGCGCCGTGTTCGATCTGTTTGCCGCACTCGATGCCGATGAAGGCCAACTCGATTTTCCCGTGATGTTCGCCTCAGCCAAGGAAGGCTGGGCCTGCCTCGAAGCCGGCAAGCGCGGCGAGAATCTGGAACCCTTGTTTCGCCAGATCGTCGATCATGTGCCGGCACCGAAGGTCGATCCCGATGGACCTTTCCGCATGCTGGTGACGACCTTGGAATCCGACCCCTATTTGGGTCGCGTACTCACCGGCCGCATCCTCTCGGGTTCGGTCATTCCCAATATGTCCATCCGTGCCTTGCGCCGCGATGGCACTTTGGTCGAAGATAGCCGTGTCTCTAAGGTTCTGTCCTTCCGCGGGCTGGAACGCATCGGCCTGACCAAGGCATCGGCCGGCGACATCATCGCCATCGCCGGGCTGCAGCATGCGACGGTTGCCGACACCTTGGGCGATGCGGAAATTGTCGAGGCAATTCCGGCCCTGCCAGTCGATCCGCCGACACTGTCCATCACCATTGGCATCAACGATTCACCGCTGGCTGGACGCGAGGGCGACAAGGTGACCTCGCGCATGATCCGCGACCGGCTGTACCGTGAAGCCGAAGGCAACGTCTCCATCCGCGTCAGCGACACGCCGAGCGGCGACTCCTTCGAAGTAGCCGGGCGCGGCGAACTGCAATTGGGCGTGTTGATCGAAACCATGCGCCGCGAAGGCTTCGAAATGACGATCGGCAGGCCGCGCGTGCTGTTCCGCACCGATCCCGATAGCGGCGCCAAGTTGGAACCGATCGAAGAAGTGCAAGTCGACGTCGACGAACCCTACGCCGGCGTCGTCGTCGAATCGATCAGCAACCGGCGCGGCGAAATGACCGACATGCGCCCCTCGGGCGGCGGCAAGGTGCGCATCACCTTTCTCGCCCCGGCGCGCGGCCTGATCGGCTATCACGGTCTCTTCCTGACCGAAACCCGCGGCACCGGTATCATGAGCCGCATATTCCATGGCTACGGCCCACATCGCGGCAATGTTCCCGGCCGCCGCCACGGCGTGCTCATCGCCAATGGCTCCGGCAAGGCCGTGGCCTACGCCTTGGCCATGATCGAGGAACGCGGCATGCTGTTCATCGACCCCGGCGAGGCGGTCTACGAAGGCATGATCATCGGCGAAAACAGCCGAGGCGAAGACCTCGTTGTCAATCCGCTGAAGGCCAAGCAGTTGACCAACATCCGGGCCGCCGGCAAGGATGATGCCATCCGCCTGACGCCGCCGCGCCGGCCAGTGTTGGAAGCTGCCATTGCCTATGTCGAGGATGACGAGCGGGTGGAGGTGACGCCGAAAGCGATCCGCCTGCGCAAGGCCCTGCTCGATCCGAACGCGCGCAAGCGCGAATCGCGACGGATCTCCGAGGATACCGTCGCCGCCTGAGGCGACCTCCCCTATACTGGCCCTCGGCTCTCACTAACCGTCGTGAGCAGGGTAGGCGCATGGCCGACATTCCGACGCTGACCGTGACGCCCGGCGAAGGTGTACAGCCGCCAGCGCGCCTGGGCTTCACCGTCTCGCGCTTCTGGCGGCTGATGCCGGCTGGCATGCCGCGCCGCTGGTGGCTATTCCGCGTCTTCGACTTGATCGCCCGCCACTGGCCGGTCCTGCGCAAACCGCGCGGCCTGTTGGTGGTGCGCATGGATGGCATCGGCGACATGGTGCTGTTTCGTGGCGCTCTCGATGCCTATGCCGAAGCCTTCGCTGTGGATCCGGCCGATATTACCCTTCTCGGCTGCAACAGTTGGGGCAGCATCGGTGAACGTGTATTCGCCGGTTACCGGCTGCTGACGATCGACGAGCATGCCTACGCCCGCCGACCGTTCTATCGTTTCGGCGTCAATCTTCGGGTCCGCCGCCTGGCCCCGGCGGTAGCGACCTGCGATTCCTATCTGCGCCGGGTGCTGATGGCCGATAGCCTGGTGTGGGCCTCTGCCGCGCCGCGCACCATTGTCTCGCTACCGTATGTCAATGAACCGACTCGCGCGCCCTTTACCTGGTATCTGAGCCAGGTCGACGGCATCGTCGATACCGGTCCTTATCCGACTCACGAGGTGCTGCGTCACGCCCATTTTCTCGCTGCCGTGACGGGCCGCGAATCGGCGGTTACGCCGCCCTGCATCGCCTGGGGCGAGGCGCCACCCGACGTGCCGGAAGGCGCACCTTATGTCGTGCTCAATCCGGGCAGCAACGAATATGGGCGACGCTGGCCCTTCGCCCAATACGCGGGGCTTGCCCGAAGGTTACTGGCCGCAGGCTATCGTGTTGTCGTTGCCGGCAGCGCCAAGGAAGCGCCGCCGGAAGACGTCTGGGTACCCTTGCGTGCCGAACCCGGCATTGTCGACCGTATCGGCAAGACCAGTCTGCCCGGCCTGCTCGACCTGATGCGTCACGCCGCTGGTGTCGTCAGTAACGATACCGGACCGGCACATCTCGCCATAGCGCTGGGCGTGCCGACCGTAGTTATCGTCGGCGGCGGTCATTTCGGCAGCTTCGTGCCCTATCCCGATGGCATCGCGCCGCCGACCGCCCGTTTCGTGCATCACCGCATGGCGTGCTACCATTGCTTCTGGCGCTGCCATAAGCGTGCCGCGCGCACGGATTCCTTCCCCTGTGTCGCGGCGGTCAGCGAAGACACGGTATATGCCGCCCTCGCCGACGCCATGACCGCCGCTCCGCCCCATCGCCAACCGGCTGCCGCTCAATGACACCTGACGTCGATGCCGGACCGGACGATCCATTCTATGCTGCTTACCGGCGCTTCAAGGACTATGCGACGCCGTCGCTCCGGCCGAAACACATCCGCCGCTTCGACCGCGACGTTTGGTTGCCGGGCGGCTTTGCGCCTGGCATGTCGGTGCTGGAGATCGGCTGCGGCACCGGCCAGTTCTTGGCCTATCTCGCCGCCAAGGGCCTGACCGACTTCGCTGGTGTCGATCACGATCCGTCGCTTCGCGATGTCGTGCCGGCGGCGGTGCGTGACCGGCTCGCCATCGTCGATCTCAACGACTATCTGGCCCAGGCGCAACTGGCCGGCCGCCGTTTCAACCGCGTCGTCCTGTTCGATGTGCTGGAACATTTCACGCCTTACGAAGGGCTCGACCTGCTCGAAGCCATCGCCGCGGTGCTCGCTCCCGCCGGCCGGGTGATGCTGAAGGTACCCAATGTCGCCTCGCCCTGGGGCGCTTCCTATCAATATGGCGACCTCACGCATCGCACCGCCTTCACGCCGGGCAGCCTGCGCCAGTTGGCCCAGGCGGCGGGCTTCAAGGTCGTTGCCTGCTATCCGCATCGCGAAGGCAGCCCTGTGCGCCAGATAGTCGACCGGGCTTTCCATGGCCTGCTCGGCAAGCTGGTGGCAACTCCACCGGAAATCTGGACAGCCAATATGTATGCGGTGCTGGCGCCGGTTGGTTGATCTTATTCGGCGGCGCGCGGCGCTGCTTGGCCGGCCGGCGCGGCCTGGGCGATCCAGGCGATCAGCACCAGCACGGGCAGACCCATCAGCGCCGTGAGGGTGAAGAAGGTGGGATAGCCGAGCGCGTCCACCATCGATCCCGAATAACCGGCGATCAGCTTCGGCGCCAGCGTCATCAGCGAGGTATAAAGCGCATACTGCATCGCCGTGAACGATACGCTGGTCAGCCCCGATAGATAGGCAACAAAGGCGGCCGAGGCGATGCCGGCGCTGATATTGTCAGCAACGATGACAGCCATCAGCAACTGGGCGTCGGCGGCTTGGGTGGCAACGAAGGCGAACAACAGGTTGCTTGCCCCTGCCAGCACGCCACCGGCGAACAGGATGCGCGTCACGCCGTAGCGCATGGCCAGCACGCCGCCGATGAAGCCGCCGGCGATGGTCGAAAACAGGCCATAGGTCTTCGAATAAAGCGCGATCTCTTCTTTGCCGAAGCCGAGGTCGCTATAAAAAACGTTGGCGATCACCCCCATTACCACGTCGGCGATGCGGTAAAGCGCGATCAGGGCCAGGATCAGAAAGGCCTGCCGGCCGTGGCGGCGCACGAAATCGGCCAGCGGTTCGACATAGCCTTCGACCAGCATGCGCTTCGGTGCCGCGCCCAGCGCCACCAGTCCCCAGGCGACACCGCCGGCAAGCGCGATGGCGAAGCCAAGGTGCAGCACCTCGCCGATGAAGCCGGCGAGCACCGGGTCCATCGCCGCGGCCAGGACCGTCTTCACGGTGTCGATGGGCGCGGCGGTGATTACGAAACCCCCGGCGAAGGCGCCCGCCGCGGCCAGGAACACGCCGACGAAGCGGAGGTTGGCGCGCGGGTCGGCGAAAGCGGTATCGTCGCGGCGCGCCACCTCGGGTTCGGCGATGACGAGCGTCGTCGCCATGCCGACCGCCATGCAGGCGGCC